>JAGQPW010000043.1:14661-26515 GCA_020426515.1 Planctomycetaceae bacterium
GCTCGCTCTGGGGTTGCAGCTTCATCAGGTCGACAACGTTGATCACACGAACCTTGATATCCGGCAGGTGTGTGCGCAACAGTTCGACCGCCGCAAGCGTTTCGAGCGTCGGGACATCGCCGCAGCAGGCCATCACGACATCCGGCTCTGATCCGGCATCATTGCTGGCCCACTCCCAGATCCCCACGCCAGCGGTGCAGTGCTTGATCGCCTGGTCCATTGTGAGCCATTGCGGGGCGGGCTGTTTTCCGGCGACCACGACATTGACGTAGTTGCGGCTGCGGAGACAGTGTTCCGTCACCGACAGTAGACAGTTGGCGTCGGGAGGCAGATAGACACGAATGACCTCGGCTTTTTTGTTCATCACATGATCGAGAAATCCCGGGTCCTGATGACTCAGACCGTTGTGGTCCTGTCGCCAGACGTGTGAACTGAGAAAGTAGTTCAGCGAGGCAACAGGCCTTCGCCACGGAATGTGATTGCAGGTCTTCAACCACTTGGCATGCTGGTTGAACATCGAATCAATGATGTGGATGAACGCCTCGTAGCAGGAGAAGAAACCATGGCGGCCAGTCAGCAGGTAACCTTCCAGCCATCCCTGACACTGGTGTTCGCTGAGCACCTCCATCACCCGACCGTCCGGTGAGAGGTGGTCGTCTTCCGGGTAGATCTCAGCCATGTAGCAGCGGTTCGTGACTTCCAGCACATCCTGCCAGCGGTTGGAATTGTTTTCGTCCGGGCTGAACAGGCGGAAGTTGTTGCTGTCGAGATTCCGCTTCATGACGTCGCGCAGGTACGTCCCCATGACGCGAGCCGATTCCGCGATCGCCACGCCCGGACTTGGCACGTCCACCGCGTAGTTACGAAAGTCCGGCAGCTTCAAATCCCGCAGCAGCAGGCCACCGTTGGCATGCGGGTTGTTGCTCATCCGGCGGTGGCCCTTGGGCGCCAGTTCCGCCAGTTCTTCAATCAGTCGCCCATTGTCATCGAACAGTTCTTCGGGCCGATAGCTTTTCATCCACTCTTCCAGAATGCGGATGTGTTCCTCTTTGCCCATGTCACCCATCGGGACCTGATGGCTCCGCCAGTACCCTTCGCATTTCTTGCCGTCGATTTCCGGCGGACAGGTCCACCCCTTGGGGGTGCGAAAGACAATCATCGGCCATGCAGGACGGGTCTTGACGCCGCCGGTGCGTGCGTCTGCCCAGATCGTCTTAATCTCGGACAGCGCCGCATCCAGCGCGTCAGCCAACTGCTGATGAACCGCTTCAGGCTCGTGTCCCTCGACGAAGTAAGGCTTGTAGCCCATTCCTTCAAAGAGTTTCTGCAACTCATCTTTCGGAATGCGCGCCAGAAAACATGGGTTCGCAATCTTGTATCCGTTCAGGTGCAGGATCGGCAACACGCAGCCATCACGCTCCGGGTTCAGGAATTTGTTGCCGTGCCAGCCGGTGGCAAGTGGACCCGTTTCCGCCTCGCCGTCACCAACGACGCACGCCACAATCAGGTCCGGGTTGTCAAATGCGGCACCATAGGCATGGCTTAATGCATAGCCCAGTTCTCCCCCTTCGTGGATGCTGCCCGGAGTCTCAGGTGCAACGTGGCTCGGAATTCCGCCAGGAAAGCTGAACTGCTTGAACAGTTTTTGCATTCCCTCTGCATCCTGACTGATATTTGGATAGACCTCACTGTAGGTCCCTTCCAGATAGGCATGTGCCACCAGTGATGGCCCGCCGTGCCCCGGTCCAATGATGTAGATCATGTTCAGGTCATCGCGTTTGATGACCCGATTGAGGTGGACGCAGAGCATATTGAGCCCCGGAGACGTGCCCCAGTGGCCAAGCAACCGTGGCTTGATGTGTTCTCGCTTGAGTGGCTCTCGCAGCAGAGGATTGTCGAGCAGGTAGATCTGTCCAACCGAGAGATAATTGGACGCCCGCCAATACGCGTCCATCTTTCGCAGCTCTTCGGCAGAGATCTTCTCTCCCTTACTGCTGTCTCCGGTCTTGGACTTTGACTTTCGAGGTGTTCCAGTTGCCACTTGTTCTCTCCTTTGCGTGATGCGGTGTTTTCCGTTGATGTGCATGTTGAGTAACGAATCTCCGTTACTCAGTCAGTCAGGTCGCAGTTCCTGGTCGCGAGCGCTTGAATTCGAGGGAGTTCATACGTGGCAACTTCGTTGCGGTCACGAACCATTCCAGGTTCCGCTTCGGCGCAGGAAATGCAGAACCATTCGTTGATTTCTCAGTGGTATCAAACCTGATCCGAACCGCGAGGGGACGTCGGCTATTCTTGGGTTGATGAGCCCCATTTGTCCAGAAGGTGACCTGTCGTCTCGATTGCCTTCATGCCGGCTCTCCCAGTCCATCGAGTGACTGGCGAATGACGTGAGCGCTGTTCTGCAGCTATTTGGTTTCCTCATGACTCAGCGGAAGCGGAAACGTTTCCAGGACACCGGCTCCACCGACAAGACGAGGTAAGGACACGGTGACATCTGAAATTCCTGCAACGTCCGCCGTCTGCGTACAAACAGTCATGACGGATCGCTGGTCGTGAAGAATTACGGAGACGACTCGTGCCAGGGCGCTGCCGATTTCTTAGTAGGTGGCCCCCTTGCCGCTAATGATCGTATACGCCGCGCCACGGACCCGCGTGTCGATGTCGTTTCGGATATCGTCGGGGCGGTCCATCGCTCTCATCCGTGCAAAGTCCGCCAGAGGCATTCCGCCAACCGTTGCCAGTGACCATGTGAGAACTTCTGAATCACCATGTTCTCTAATCACGTACGCATGCACGTGTCGTGAGTCCACGCCACAGTATTCGCCAAGCAAACTGCGGAATCGGGCTGTGTCCAGCGTCGTGCCGGAACCAAGGACCCGGCCTGCAGGGACGCCACAATCGCTGGCAAAGCGCGCAGCGAGATGTGTCATCACGTCTACCGGATTCGTGGCCACGACCAGCACGGCCTCAGGGGCATGCTTCAATACGGCGGGCACGACTTCGCGAAATACCTCCGCGTTGCGTTGAAGGAGTTGCAGTCGCGACTCTCCAGGCTTCTGGCCAACCCCGGCGCACAGGACGATGACCCGACAGCCCGCGAGGTCGGAATATCCTCCGGACCGTACGTTGATCGGTGAGGCGAATGGCACGGCATGAGCAATGTCGTTCGCCTCGGCGGCAGCGCGATCGGTGTTCTTGTCGACCAGGACGACATGACGACCAATGCCCTGCATCACCAAGGCGTATGCGGCCGTCGCACCTACAAATCCGCTGCCAACGATGCCAACCTTCATGAGAACCTCCATCGACGATCACCCGCCAGCAGGATGGATCTGTCGATCTCAACGAATCTCGTGCATCCGTCTCCATTCCTTGATGAACCCGGACTGATCCAACAAGTGCCTGCCACGTATTCCTGGCCCCGTCTGATGATGGTCATGAAGTGCCGAGTTCCTCGTTGTTGCCTGCCATCCGGACTGTCAGTGCGGGTCGCGAGAACGGGATTTGCTCCAGTTCGAACTGCTCCATCACACGGATGTTCAGCCTCTCTGTGAATGCCAGGTAGCTCCAGTAGTCCGGCGGGTGGTACCAATAGAACACCACGATTCCCATTGATGTGTCATTGATGTCCCGCAGGAACACGCGAGGCGGAAATTCCTCCTTCATCCCTTCGTGGCCTTCAATCGCACCACGCATGATTTCCAAGGCTCTCTTCACTTTGGCGACGGGCGTGTGTGAAGGAATCTGTATGTTGGCTGTTCCTCGAATATGGGGCCTGCGACCGATGTTCTTGATGTCGGTCCGGGCCATGTCGTCGTTGGGAATCGAAACCTGATGACCCGTCAACAACCGCAGTTTGGTCGAACGCAACCCTATCTGCTCAACAAAACCGTCATATCCTTTCGCGACAATCCGCTCTCCGACTTTGTACGGCTTGTCGAGTGTGACCATGATGCTGCCGAAGACGTTCTTCAATGTATCCTGAGCCGCCAGTGCAACGGCCAGGCCACCGACACCGGCACTGGTGATGAGTGTGGCCAGTGGAATTCCGAATCGTTGCCCTCCCTCAAGGAACACGAGGACGGAAGCGACAATACTAACCACTCGGCAGATGAGCCTCACCCATTGAGCGTCGAGACCGTGAGGCTGAATCCAAGGCAAAGCAATAATCAGAGCTGCCACCCGGTTGCCTGCTCCCAGCAGCACAACGATCAGGCCCAGCATGAAGATCAGCCACAAGGCATAGCTGATTACGACCAGAGCCGTTCCACTTACGCGGACGTGCTCTTCCAGAATATAGAGGGTCCCGAGCGGAACCAGCATCGCTGCGAGTGGAAAGATAAGCGTCGTCAGGTATCGCAACTGGTCAGACCTCAGGATGAGGGCCCGCCAGCGTCCAAAGGCGTACATTGCGGCCATCAGCGCAAGTCCGATCCCCAGAGTGATCACCATGGCTCCCCACTGCCAGATAGCCTGCCCTTGCCATCTCACGTGCATCCAGGATGGAAGCGAACGAAGCGATGCGCGGCAGAAGCCAACCTGGTTCGGAGAGATAGAGTTGATACAGCCCGGGCGTCACTTCCTGCCGTTGTTGGTATGGCAAGGCTTTGACCAGTTCGTAGAACCCGCTCACGCGATTGACCGTGTCAGAGGAGAACAGGAATTCTCCCTCGCGGGCTCGCTCGTTGATTCTGACCAGGGAGATCTCTGTATCCGGAATTGTCCACCTCTTCAGGCCAGACATGGCGACCTGATCGGCATCCGGCCACGTTTCCTCGGGGGGCAAATCAATTCGGTCGAGCACTTCCTTGAGGCAGGCGGCGGCTTCGCGACCGACGCCAGTTCGCACCGATTCGGGAACCAACCTGAGCAACCGGTGTAAAGTCCCACTCGCGATCCATGTCGAGCGGTGGAACCGTGACGCCGCGTGGCAGGAAGAAGCCATACTCATCGGCCATCGTGTGTAGCGGATTCTGCAGACCATCAAACACTCGGCCCAGGACTCCGGGACCGAGTGTTGCGGACAACATCTCGTCGGACAACTCGACACGGTCTCCGACTTGAACGCCATTGGTGTCTTCAAACACCTGCATGTCGGCCGTACGGCCGCGAATGCGGAGCACTTCAGCCTTCAGCCGCTCGTCACCCACGCAAATGTAGCCGACTTCGTTCTTTCTGATGGCCGTCTGCTCATCGACCTGGATCAGTACCAGACTCTCACGAACCTGAACGACCGTTGCCGTCTTGACTTCGCCATTTCCACTATTTTTCTGCGACATGCGTCACCTTGTCGATCAATTCTTGAAAGCGAACTTTCGCCTCATTGGGATCACATTCGAGCCACGCCCGGAGCATGTCCCACTTGAACACAAAGGCCGCCACCGCTTCGAATCCAAACATGGACCGATCGGCGCGGCGAGTCAGCCACGTCCAGTTGAGGTCCATCAGCAGCCGCTCCAATCCCATCGCGTCCTTCGCCGACAGTTGCTCACCCACTTGCGGCAAGCTGGCGATCAGGTCGTAGTACATGACACCGTACACTGAGATGTGAATCCGTTTCTCTGGTTCCGTGTTACTATTCGTCGATGGAGAATTTTCCACCAACACCATCGGAATTATTTCGTCCCGTCCAGGATCGCCTTGAACCGCGGCACCATTCGTTCAACCAGCGGCTCCGACGCCTGGTTGACGAACATCACCGTTCTGCCAAAGACTCCATGTTCCTCGAATGCTGTGCGAAAGATGTGGTAGTCGTCAAAGATCAGCCCCAGTCCACCAAACACCAGCACGTCGGCGTCGGCCTGAAAGCCAATGCGCGCGAGCAGTTCGCTGTGTGGTTCGCCTGCAATCGAACGACGTCACCGACAATTTCCTGAATGCGTGTGTACCGCATCAGTTGTTGCAGTCCTTGAATCATCAATCCGTTCCTCCGGTCGATTGCGGCGGAATTCGGTATAGCAGGGCATACAGCGTCGGCACCATCACCATGGTCAGCAACGTACCGACAATCAGTCCGAAAAAGATGGTCACCGCCAATGCCACCCAGAAGACGTCCTGCAGCATCGGCAGCACGCCTAGCACCGTTGTGCCAGCCGCATTCACGACCGGGTTCAAACGCGAGACGGCTGCCTCGACAACAGAGTCATACGGTGACAAGCCTTTGCTGAGGTTCGCATTCACCTCGTCGAGCAGGACGACAACATTCTTGATCATCATGCCCGACAGGCTCATTGCTCCGAGCAAGGCGATGAAACCGAACGGAGTCATCGTCATCAGCAGTCCGCCTGTAATGCCGATCATCACAAAGGGAATCACTCCAATGCAGATCAGCATGGGGCGAAAGCCGTTGAACCGTGCCACCAGGATGAACAGCATGACGACGACGGCTGGAACAATACCTGGAGCAAGTGCTTCCTGTGACTGCTTCGCACTCCAGTATTCGCCGTCCCAGTCCAGCCTGTACCTCGGAGGCAGTTCGATCGCGGCGAACTTGTCCACGACGGCATTGGGAAGAGTTGGCGCCGTTACGCCATTGGGGGAACACTGCACGGTAATCGCCCGTCGGCGATCCCAGCGCCAGATGATCGGATCCTCCCACTGAACGTCAATGCCATCGATGACCTGGGAAACAGGAACGGAATGCGTCGAGAGTTTCGGTGTGATTTGCAGCTCGTCGAGCGAAGTGGCTGCGCGGGCCCGTTCCTGACTGAATTTTGGCGCCAATGCCTGGATGTGTTCGCGCCAATTGACGCGGACTTCATTGGCCAGTGGCGTTTCGCGGAGAATATTGGCGCCTTCTTCGGCGAGACGCCGCAAGACATCGGGATCGGCGTTCGCTGGACCACTGAAGCGGGCCTCGATTTTCCAATCGTCAAACGCCCCGACTGCGTACCGGCGAACACGGACCATCGCCTCGGGGACATTGGCCTTTACCCATGCATCCGTGTCGTTCACCAGTTGGTCGACTCCGGCAAGCGACTTGGTGTTGACGATGATCTGCGCATACGAGGTGTAGGGATCCTCGGCGCTAACCGGCAGATAGAATCGAGGCGGCCCCTTGCCGATGAATGCGCTAACCGATGCCGTCGCATCGTGCTGCTGGACAAACTCCTCGATCAGCCGCAAGTCGGCATTCGTCTGCTGGATTCGCGTTTGCGCTGGGATCTGCTGAACTACGGCAGGCTGTTGAATAACATTGATGTGCAGGACGCACGGTTCCAGGAGTTGGCATATTCCTATCAGGACCGAGTCTTGAACGCAGGCCGGGAAGTTGAGGATGCGCTGATTGCCTTCCTGAAATCACAGCAGCAGGTCGAGAACCTGACTGCGAGTGCACATGCCGCCGCTCGCACGGTCGATATCAGCACAGAAGCCTATCAGGAGGGGGCATCGAACTATCTGTCCGTTTACCTCTTTGAGTCGGTTCTCGGCCAGCAGCAGGATCAGTTGGCAGCGACCCGCGGGGAGATCGCTCTCAATCTGATTCAGGTCTACCGCGCACTGGGAGGTGGATGGCAGATTCGACTCACGCCCAGCGATTCTCATGGATTCCTGGCACTCGATGCCGCCGACGAGAATCCTGCTCCGGTTGAGGAAGTTCCATTGCCGTTGCCATCGGTTGTCCCTTTGCCACCAACCGACTGACGTCTACGTTCAAAGATCGCGACGGATCACAGCACATTGCTGCCGGGGGAGATTGTTCAATTGAGCCAGCGTCCACCACTTTCACGCCTGATGCTCGGCCATCAAATGCTGGTGGCAGCCTTTGTTGCGATGAACGGGATTGCAGCCGCCGAGAGTTCTCAGCAGGTTTGTTCGATTCCTTCGCCTGCACCGTCTACCTGCTGTGTCGCCACCTACTGTCCAAAGTCTGAGCCCTGTATTGGCCGCATCACTCCCTGGTGTGGGTGTGACAACTATTGTCCGAAGCCATGTCCCAAGGTGCACTTCACCCTCTGGCCGCGCGCCTGCAGCTGTGATGGGCGACCGTAGCCTGTCTCTGGAGCTGCAGCGTGACGTTCACTCAAACTGCCCCGGCTCAGTTCAGTCAGTATGGCTGGCGCTCCAGCCTGTAGACGGCTGCTTGCCAGGGGGACATGTCCAGATACAAACCTTGGGACTGCAGTTCCGTTCCATCCCGGTCAAGGACTTCAGCGCTGAGCTGATTCTCAAGCCTCCAGGATGTGCTCGCGAGATCAGCGAACGGCAATCGCAACCGACACTGACTCTGATGCGGCGAGTAGTTGGTGACCACGACGAATAGTTCGTTGACCTCTTTCTGCCATGAGAAGGCCACGAAATCATCACAGGTCGGGTTTCCGTCCCAGGCCGACACGCAGTTCAAGAGCTGCCATCGCCCGTGACGGAGTGCCGGCTCCTTGAGGACTGCAAGAAGTCGCTGATAAAACTGCCGCAATTCGCTATTGACCGGCTCGTCTGGAGCGCGGCCGAGGTGCGGAGCGATTCGCTTCTTCCGGCCTTCGAATTGTCCTTGATGAAAGAACCGCAGGCCGGGGGCCAGGAACGTGATGACCGCCGCTGCCTGATGAGCGTCATCGCTGAATGACGAAGCGGCTCGCTGCTCATCGTGGTTCTCCAGAAAACGGGCCAGTTTGTTCTGGTACTCCAACTCTGCACACAGATGCTCTCGAACCGGTCGCGCCCGCAGGTCGCGCAACCGGTCGTACAGGCGCTTGTCATAGGCGTAATCGAATCCCTGTTGCTGTAGTGCCCATTCCAGTTCCCAATAGGCTTCCGCGAGAAAACAAAATCCCGGGTGGCTGTCGCGAACCTGCCCGATCGCACTCGGCCAGAACAGAGGCGTGGTAACATGCCACGTTTGTTCAAAGACCTCTGGCAGAACGAGCATCGCCATGTCGCATCGGACTCCGTCGCACTGTCCGGAAATCTTTAACAGCTCAGCGATCATCGCGGCCTGAGTGTCTGGATTCCCATAGTTGAGCTGCAGGGCGTCAGGCCAACCCGGAAAGTACGGGTCGCGTCCCAGTGCCAGCAACATGTCCCCTTGTTTCCGGTGAACCCGCGTGAAATTCTGCGGGGTGACAGCGTAGTCCTGTTCAGTTCCTTGAATGTAGTACTCCGGGTGACTGTCTACCCAGGGATGATCAATGGCCGTATGGTTCGGGACGAAATCAAGCATCAGCTTCAGGCTGCGTTTGCGGAGCCGCTCTCTGAGGCGAGCCAGCGCTGCATCGCCGCCCAGATCAGCGTGCACCGTGTACGCAGCAATTGCGAAGCCGGAGCCCGGGATATCATCATCAGAGAGGTCCGGAAGAGTGTCCTGAAATTCATGTCGCCATTCGGGATTGGTTCGCGAAACCTGCCGTCCAATCAGACCGGTCTGCCAGACGCTCAGGCACCAGACCCATTCAAATCCCTGCGCTGCAATGTCATCCAGTGCGGCGTCGGGAATGTCATCCAGTGTCGTTGCTCGACCAAGAGTTCGAGACAGCTCCGTCAGCCAAACCCTGGTGTTGACCTGATACAACAATGGATGTGCAGACATTGACTTCGGCTCCGTGAATGTATGTGTTTGAACCGCTAACCGTTCGTGCAGCACTCCGACGGTGCCTGAGGAATTGGTGATCCGGAGGACTCCGGGAACAGTGCCAGTCCACATGCACCGACGAACGTCCCCAGGATCGAGATCAATCCATACGCGACCACGGCGGTCACCGCCGGAGTCCCGGCGAGATTCGTGGAGACAATCACCAGAGCCACTGCGATGTTGCGTGCAGATGTCGTGAGTGCCAGTGCTTTCCTTGTCTTGCGATCTGGCCCGCCGCACACCCACCCGATTCCCAGGCTGGAAAACAACAATACGAACATTGTTCCCCAGCCCCGCAATCGAATTCCTGCCAGAGACTGTTGCTCACGAAACAGAATGAGAATTATTGCTGCCAGTAGAATCGTGCTGGCCAGCAATTCAACCACCCTGGCAATCCTTCCGGTGAGTTCCGGCAGCCAGTGACGCATGAGCAAACCTGCGCACAACGGCAAGAGCTGCACGACCAACAGTGTGTTGCCAATCGCCAGTGGCGAAATCCGCAGTTCGCCATCGATATGCAACAGATCGAGCAGAGGTGGCAGCAGTGCTGGCGACACAACAATGCAGAGGCAGGACAGGATCACCATCTGACCGATGGCGAACGGAACATCCCCTTTGGCAATTGCCACGAACGGCGGTCCCACGGGGGCTCCAGGGCAGATCGCAAGCAGCAAGAAGCCGACTGCGACCATCGGATCGGCGTGAATCAGGTACAGCAGCCCCCACGTAACGGCCGGAACGAGGACATAGTTGGCAACCAGGCTCATGATCAACTGGCGCGGCTTTCGGGCCGAAGTCAGGATGTCGCCAATGCGAACCTTGAACCCAATCGAGAGCATGATCCCGATCAGGCCCAGGATTGTCAGCAATTTGATCAACGCCTGCAGGGACATGGCGTTTGCCCCGATTGTCACTCAAGGATTCTGAACGCTGGCCGAAACGGTCTCAGATTCCGGCTTGGCCTGCCGGTCAAAGTAGCTCGACTTACTGTGTTCAACATCGGCTTCCCGCAGTGTGGCGAACAAATGCATGCTGCGGGCAATCAGCCCGGTCCAGCCGGTCTGGTGACTGGCCCCCAGTCCCGCCCCGTTGTCTCCGTGAAAGTACTCATAGAACAGCAGGCAGTCCCGCCAGTGTGGGTCCGTCTGAAACTTTTCGGCTGCTCCGAAGACGGCGCGGCGACCGTCTTGATCGCTTAAGAAGATGTTGGCCAGCCGACGTCCGATTTCCTCGGCCACCTGATGCAGGTTCATGTAGCAACCAGAACCCGTTGGGCACTCCACGGTCCATTCGGGGCCATAGTAGCTGTAGTAATGTTCGAGTGCGCGGATGATCAAAATGTTGACTGGCATCCAGATCGGGCCGCGCCAGTTTGAGTTTCCGCCGAACATGCCGGAATCCGACTCCGCTGGCAAATACGACACGCGGTACTCCTGGCCGCCAGCGTGAATGACGTAAGGGTGGTCCGCGTGGAACCGCGACAGGGAACGCAGTCCGTAGGGACTCAGGAACTCATTCTCATCAAGCATCCGCGACAGAACGCGGCGGAGTTTCGTTTCGTCGAGAATCGACGCCAGCCGACGACCGTTCACTCCTGGTTGCCGCGGGTCATGGATGGATGAACAAAGTTCGGGGCGTGGCCCAAGAAACCAGCCCAGCTTCTCTCCCAGTTCAGGATACATGGCCATGACTTTGCCATCAAAGACCGTCGCAGCGCACAGCGGAAGCAACCCGACCATAGATCGGACTTTAAGTCGCTGAGCGGTGCCGTCAGGCAAGCGCAACACATCGTAGTAGAACCCATCTTCCTCGTCCCACATCGCGGTATCGCCGCCAACGTGCCCCATGGCAGAGGCGATCCACAAAAAGTGTTCGACGAATTTGAGCGCCATGTCAGCATATTCGGAATCGGTCAGCGCCAACTCTGCGGAAATCTCCAGCATGTTCTGGCAGAACAGGGCCATCCATGCCGTCCCGTCCGCCTGTTCCAGGTAGCCGCCGGTCGGCAGTGGAGCACTGCGGTCAAACACACCGATATTATCGAGCCCCAGGAACCCTCCTTCGAAAATGTTTCTGCCGAATCGGTCCTTGCGATTCACCCACCAGGTGAAATTGAGGAGCAGCTTCTGGAAGCATTTCTTGAGCCACTCTCGATCTCCTTCCCCATGCACGGCCTTGTCGAGGCGGTAGGTGAAGATCGTGGACCAAGCATGGACCGGCGGATTGACGTCGCCGAAATTCCATTCGTAGGCGGGAATCTGACCGTTGGGATGCATGTAGCGTTCA
>JAGQPW010000043.1:26614-29724 GCA_020426515.1 Planctomycetaceae bacterium
CGGAGCATCAGCTTTAGCTGGTCTTTTCCGAAGTCCGCGTCCACCATGGTC
Organism: Planctomycetaceae bacterium; assembly: GCA_020426515.1. GTDB lineage: Bacteria > Planctomycetota > Planctomycetia > Planctomycetales > Planctomycetaceae > JACKHO01. The sequence continues at coordinate 26,666 of JAGQPW010000043.1, forward strand.
AGTGCCAGGACGTGGAACGCCAGGTCCCATGCTGCGTACCAGGGATATTCCCACTTGTCCGGCATCGAAATGACGTCGCCATTGAACATGTGGTGCCAGTGCTCATTGCGCGGAGCTGCTTTGCGACTCGGCTTGAACGGATCGGAACCACGTTCTTCAAGCCACTTGTCAACGTCGTAGAAATAGAATTGCTTGGTCCACAGCATGCCAGCCAGAGCCTGCCGCATCACCCTCGACTCGTCGGCATTCAATGTCGGAGGAATTACGGTTGCGTAGAATTCATCAGCTTCCCGCCGACGCGTTTGCAGCATCTCATCAAATGGGAGTCCGAAGGGAATTGAACTGTGTCCGTTGTGACTCACCTCCGAGCCGTTGGTGCATAGATGCAGGGAGCAGGCTCGGGACGATCCTGCCGGTATGGTCAAGCGATAATGGGCCGAGGCTTTGGTTCCCGTTTGCTCTGGATTCACGGCCGACTCCTCACCGTTCACGACGCAGCGTCCAATGCCGTCCTTGACATACGGTGTGCGATTGGGAACACCGAAGATCTGTTGTGTGTTGGTTTCGTTCTCAGTGAATAACAGCGATGGCTCTCCGTCACAGTACAGATGGCAACGCCCCAGCGCAGCATCGATCGCTTCAACGATTTTCTGCTGGGCTGAAGGAGAAACATCTCGCAGTACCGGACGGGCCACATGTTCCTGCCAGGACCATTGATCCCGGAACCACAGGGTTGGCAGGACATGCAGTTCAGCCGATTCCGGTCCCCGGTTGTGGATCTCAATCTGGATCAGAATGTCATCCGGAGTCGACTTCGCATATTCCACAAACACGTCGAAATACCGGTCGTCGTCAAAGATCCCCGTGTCGAGCAACTCGTATTCGAGCTCACTTCGACTGCGGCTGCGACTGGTTTTCAACAGATCGTCGTAAGGGTACTCCGCCTGAGGGTACTTGTAGAGATACTTCATGTACGAGTGCGTCGGTGTGCTGTCGAGGTAGAAGTAGTACTCCTTGACGTCCTCGCCATGATTGCTTTCGCTGTTCGTCAGTCCAAACAATCGCTCCTTCAGGATCGGATCTTTTCCGTTCCACAGCGCGAGCGAAAAGCACAGGTTCTGACGGTCATCGGAAATACCGGCCAGACCGTCTTCTCCCCAGCGATAGGCTCGGGACCTCGCCTGATCGTGACTGAAATAGTTCCAGGCGTCGCCGCCCTCACTATAGTCTTCCCGAACTGTGCCCCACTGACGTTCGCTGAGATAGGGACCCCACTTTTTCCAGGCAACTCTCTCGGACTTAGCGGCTTCCAATCTCGATTGTTCTGCAGACATTGCACACCTGACTGAGTGTTAACGCCGGTTGGTGTTGATAGAGATAAGAGATTCATGGAAGTTGCCAGTCCATGATGCCCCACTCTGAGAAGAAAATGGGAGGGGCGGTTCAAGCCCTCGGTGCGGAGCATCCACTGAGGGAAACACACTCTTGAAGGGACAACTCCGCACAATCGATCCGCCGCTACGAAGGTGCCCGGGAGTCTTGGTTCTGTCTGATCGCAGATCCGAAGCACGAGCCCGCCGCTGAGAGAAACGGTCCGCGATGTTGCCAAGGCTCTTCGACGAACTGCACACGCCTGAAGACTCCTCCCGCTTTGCGGATGGCCAATGGAAGTTTGAAGCTGCCGGCACGCAAGCGGACACATTGTGTCTTGAAGCTGAGCATACATTGTTTTCTCACCGCGTCCATCAGGTGGCCGGTCGAATTCGTGTGACGCTCAGTAACCGGCCGTCGGCTGGATCAGGAGTGTCCGTGCGATCCGATCGAATTTGCCAACACCAGAGAGATGTTCAAGATGAACAAGAGTGTTCATCGAACACCACGAGCCGTTCGGGCCAGCGCAGGGCGGCTAACTTCAACGTGAAGTTGCGAGCTTTTCCTTCTCGCCGCTCCGTCCAGCGTTTGCCGACTCCGTAGTCAACACAGAACGTGCTTTCGCTGCCACGGGGCTGGCCGTAGGGAATGGCGTAATGGCCGAAGACGCAGAATGTTCCCTGGTACTCGTTCCACCATTGAACACGTCGTCCGAAACGAGTCTTTCCACTGGTCACGATGGGTTGAGCCACGCGTTCTTCTGGCCCGGAAGTCAGTCGCTTCACCGGATTGTCATTCTGGTGCATGAGGCCCTGGTCAATGTCATCGAGGTCAAGGCCCGGAAAACTTTGCTCGATCAGTCCATGGTGGTGGTTGTAAAGGTCAACGACGTCCGCTGAGTCTCTGGCGAGGGCAATCATCTCATCGTTCCAGCAGGCATGCACAATGCGGAGATCGTCACGTTCCAAGGCAATCGGCAGCGTCCGGAAGAACGACAACACCCGCTGCTGAACGGTTTCATCGGCCAGAACCTGAGGGACGATCTGGCCCCCTTCTGTGACCTCTTTGCCGTAGAACCATCCGTTGTCGTGCTTCCTGTGGTCGAGCAGAAGGTTGAAGTCGTGGTTCCCGAGGACAGACTGCGCCCGGCCGGCAGCGACAAATCGCTGGATGAGTTCGACCACCGCCGGACTGTCTGGACCGCGGTCCGTCAAATCGCCCACAAAAACCAGACGGCGGCCCTCGGCATGTGAACCATCGTCCGCGTAACCCAGACGCTGCAGCAGCGCACGCAGGGGGGCAATCTCACCATGGACATCGCCGACAATGTCGAGTGGACCATCGAATAGAGACTGGACAAGTGAAGCATTCATCTCGGTACACGACTCCCAAATATTTTGCTGCGCACGACTGGCAGACCTGTTCATCGTGCATCGATTCCGGCGGAGTGAACTTCCCGCACTGCTGACTCGTTCGAAACGTCGTCCAGCACACTTGTGTTCCCGCGCAGACGAGTTCCGGAATCACTCTCAATACTGCTGACGCCGGGAGCCCCTTCCAGTTCAGTGACACCAGTGACCTGGGTTCCAGGGCAGACGCGAATGGTCCGTAACATCGTGCGAAGTATTCCCCAATGGAGAGTGTATTTCCACTGACAGGCATGGCTACATCCCCGGAGTCGCCGCTCA
>JAGQPW010000043.1:29824-37718 GCA_020426515.1 Planctomycetaceae bacterium
GTGTCGCAATTTTCCTTCACGGAGGGGTAACTTCGCGGTTTTAACTGCCATATCATTATGAGATGAACACTCATGGACCCGTTCACATCGACGATGCGGAGCTTGAGGCGGCTATTGGCCGTACGCAAGGTGGTGATACCGCTGCATTTGAGGTCGTTGTGCGACGGTTCGAGACACCTCTGCGTGCCTGGCTGGCAGGACACGTGCCCCCTGGCATTGACGTCGATGAGGTGGCGCAGCGGACGTTTGTCGCAGCATACACGCGGCTGAATGAGTACACATTGGGGTCTCGGTTTGATTCCTGGTTGTTCACCATTGCACATTACCAATTGAAAACGGAGCTGACGCGGCTCCGTCGTGTTGCAGATTACCATGCCCGTTACGCTCCCGATTTGCTGCAGCGTGAGCTGGAACGGCGAGCTGCGCGGCCGGCGGAACACTTCGTAGAGCGGCTGGCGTATCTGCACCACTGCGTTGAATCCCTAGGCGAAAATCTGGGGCGATTCGTGATGTGGCGGTATGAGGAAGAGATTCCTCTGGAAGAAATGGCGGCACGGTGCGGCCGATCGGTTGCTGCCGTGAAGAAGCAACTTTGGTTGATCAGAAAACGACTTCAGGAATGTGTGGAAAGTCGGATTGCGCTCGCCGAGGGAGAAACCTCATGAATACTCACGAGCAATTCGCCGCTTTGTGGACAGATTACTTGGAAGGTGATCTCGATGAAGCTGGTATGGTGGAACTGCGTGAGTTGATCGCAGCGGATGATTCGCTGCTGCAACTTGCTGCGGACATGTACCAGACTCACCACCTGTTGGGGCTGGTCGTCGACAAGGGGACCGCGCGACAGGATCTGTTCGTTTGCGAAGCGATGTCCCGATTACCTGAAGATTCCGGAAGTTTTGTTGACCGGGTTATGGGGGACATTTCCATCGCAGCCAGAACCAGCCGCTCCACCTCAGATACGGCGAGTGTCACCGGGCGTTCGGACAGGGACACCATGCGCGGCGGCAGACGCGTTTTGTCCCGTGGGCAGCTGTCGGCAGCTGCATTGGCCATCGTGGCCATCATTGGTCTGGCAATCTGGATTTCGCCGCGCCGGTCAGCGCAGCCGCTCGACATCGCAAACCGCGAGCAGCCTCCGTCGGAAATTGGGCCATCGCATGGCGACGCTGTTGCTCCTATTGAGGCTCGATTTGCAAGTCTGGCGCATGCCAGGTTCTTTGGTGAACTGCTGCCACCAGTCGATTCCGTGCTGACGCCGCGTCGCGACTACGTTCTGATGAGTGGATTCGTCGAGGTGGCATTTCCGGCTGGCGCCTCGGCTATTCTGGAAGGACCAGCAGTCTTTCGCGTCCTTTCAAATGAGTGCCTTGCACTCGATATCGGTCGCTGTAGTGTTCATGCCCCTGATGGGTCCGAAGGCTTTCGTGTCGAGACACCGGTCACGCGCGTCGTTGATCGGGGAACCCGATTCGCCGTGAGCGTTTCTGAGACAAGCGAAACCGAGGTACAGGTCATTGAGGGGGCCGCGGATGTTTATCAACAGCCCGACCATTCGGTATCACGGACTCCTGTTCAGGATGATGCCGGAGTGGAGTTTCAGGTTCGTCTCAAATCAAATCAGGCGCAGACGTTCACGAACATTGGGAAGTTCTCGGCCGATTCAATGCCATTCAATTCGGACGCCTATCATCAGGGCCTGCCCGATCGTGTGATTTCCTACGACGTCACCAGAGATGACACCGGGGGAGCCATTGATCTCACGAGCGTTCGCGTTCAGCGAGGCGGAACAGTGATGGACCTTGCGGTGGAAGAGCTCATTCCCGTTGAGGTCACCTCGTTCACGGGGCATTCGGGGCACGCTCTGATCGCCAGCAATGGGACGCTGCCCGAACCGCGTCGTTTGACCTCATCGGACTTCAGCCTGCAAACCGGCCTGATCAATCCTGATGGCAGTCGCGAACCGCTGACAACCGACCCGATCACCAGCGTGCCTGATAGCTCCGAGGCCTCATTGACGCCCGGCATGGCCATTCGATTTCAGTCACCCGTCGTCAATGGTCCGGGCCCCGATGTGATTTTTTTTGAATTGCAGTCGATCGGCTACCCGCCCGAAGGCGATGCTTTTCATGTCAGCCCGTTGCAGTTCCGCGATGGGCTGCGTTCGCACACCATTCAAGTTTACGATTTGACGCTGGAATCGCCCGAAGCATTACGAGTGGCGACATTTCATATTCACATGTTCAAAGGCCCGGTCGATTCACTGGAAGATCTGGAGACTCGCGAGCACGCGTCTCGACACGGAGGCTCCAAGTTCCGCGGTCTGGCTGTCGGTATCGACCTGTCGGATCTAGGCTACGCGAATGGTGAACGAGTTGAAGGGCTGTTCATCCAGGACGCGATGGACGACCAGCATAATGTCGATCCCGTATTCATTGCAGGACTCCCCTCCATCAGCGAGGTTCAGGATAGGTAACCATGAACAACACCATGAATGCTCATGAACCGGTGCAGGTTCCATGTTCGAACCGTTTTCGGTCTCTGTGGTCGCCGCTGCTGGCGACTCGGCTGCTGCTGGCAGGACTACTGGCTTCCATCGGCGCTTCCTGCTTCGCTGCGGAGCCCTCCGAGGTAAACTCCGTCGAGAACCTCAAGTTTTTTGAGACGCATGTTCGGCCGCTACTGGCTCAGCACTGCCTGGAGTGTCACAGCAGCGAAAGTCAAAAGGGAGGCCTCCGACTCGATTCCCTTGCGGCCATTCTCAAAGGTGGCGAGTCGGAAGAGGCGGCCATTATTCCGGGCAATCCTGAAGAGAGCCCGTTGATCAGCGCTGTCCGGTACGAATCCTATGAGATGCCACCACAAAAGCAGCTCAGCGAGAAGGATGTCGCCGTGCTGGTCGAGTGGATCAGGCTGGGGGCTCCCTGGCCGAGTGGAGAGCATGCCACGATTCAACGCCTCGACAGCGACCGCATTACTGACGAAGACCGCCAATGGTGGGCTGTGCAGCCGGTCGTCGACCCGCAAGTTCCCCCCAATGGAAAGGGTTGGGCGCTGAACGAGGTGGATCAGTTCATTGCCGAGAAGCTGGAGGAGGCGGGGCTGGAGCCCGCACCAGAGGCCGATCGCCACGAACTCGTGCGACGCGCTTACTACGACCTGCATGGACTGCCACCCACTCCCGCACAGATTGAGGCCTTCGTCAATGACGATCGCCCCGATGCATGGCCGCGATTGATTCGTGAATTGCTGGACAGCCCCCGCTACGGTGAACGCTGGGCGCAGCACTGGCTGGATGTCGTTCGCTACGCCGAGAGCGATGGCTACAACGAAGACGCCTTTCGCCCCGAGGCCAGCGTTTTTCGAGATTATGTCATTCGATCCTTGAATGACGACAAGCCCTACAACCAGTTTGTGCGGGAGCACCTCGCTGGTGATGAGATTGATCCAGGCAATCCCGATGTCTTCATCGGAACCGCCTTTCTGCGGCATGGTGTGTATGAATGGAACCAGCGCAACGCGACGATGCAGTGGGACATCATCATCAACGAGATGACCCGTGTTACCGGCGAAGCGTTTCTCGGAATCGGAATTGGTTGTGCGCAATGTCACGACCACAAGTTCGATCCGATTCTCCAAAAGGATTACTTCGGACTGCAGGCCTTTTTGTCGTCCGTCGCGTGGCCATTGGACAAACCCCTGGCGACCCCCGATGAAATTGCAGAGTACGAACAGAAGCAGCAGGTCTGGGAAGAGGCCACCCGGGCAATTCGTGACGAGATGCACGAACTGGCCAAGCCTCAGTTTGAGAGCAACCAGAAGTACACCGTCGGCCAGTTTCCTGACGACATTCAGGAGATTTACTACAAGCCCGAGGAAGAAAAAACGACCTACGAGAAGCAGCTGTCCTACCTTGTGTGGCGTCAGGCCGATCGAGCCGCACGGCGGTTTGACTACCCCAAGGCACTCAAGAACAAGCCTGAACTGCTCGATCGCTACAACCAGCTTGCAGAAGAGCTGAAGAAGTTCGATTCCCTGAAACCCGCTCCATTGCCAACCGCCTTCGTAGCGACGGATTTCAGTGCGGAACCGGCGCCCACGTATCTGATGACCCGGACGACCAAGGAAGAAGTTCAACCTTCCTTCCTGACGTTGCTCGACGACAAGCCTTCCATCACTCCGCTGGAGAACAGCACGGGGCGCCGGACGGCGCTGGCCAACTGGATTGCGGACGAATCCAACCCGCTCTCAACGCGGGTGATTGTGAATCGTGTCTGGCAGCATCACTTTGGCCGCGGAATCGTCCCGACTCCGAATGACTTTGGCACACTGGGCGAAGCACCAAGCCATCCGGAATTACTCGACTGGCTCACGCGGCGTTTTCTTGAAGGTGGTTGGAAGCTCAAGTCGCTGCATGAACTGGTGATGAACAGCGCGGCCTATCGTCAAACGGCCCGACGCGAGCCAACTGCGGAGATCAACAAGATCGACCCCACCAACCGACTGTTGTGGCGTTTCCTGCCACAGCGACTGGATGCCGAAGAAGTGCGGGATTCGATGCTGGCCATTTCCGGGGAACTTCAACCTCGAAATGGGGGAGATTCCGTCGCAGGTACTGCTCCATACCGAAGTATCTACGTCAAGAAAATGCGGAATCGACCGGACGAGATGCTGTGCGGATTCGATGCTCCGCTGGGATTCGAATCCGCTCCCGAACGCATCGCCACCACCACGCCTGTTCAATCGCTGCTGCTGGTCAATGGCGACTGGACCCTGAGCCGTGCCAGCGCATTCGCCAAGCGTTTGCTGGCGGGAAAGCAGGAGTTGGATGCCAACGATATCCAAACGGCCTATCAGCTGACCTTCAATCGGGCAGCGACAGCTGTTGAGGTCGAGGAGGCTCTGGCCTTCCTGCGGAGAGAAATGTCAAAGGCAGCCGACCCCACGCCAGATGATCAGTATCCGAACGAAACGGGCCTGCGGCCGGTGGCTCAGCATTTCGGTGCAGCTGAACATCTTGGTCTGGGCTCCAAGGCATTGTGGATTCAACCCGGAAGCCGTTTCGAACGTCTGGAACTGAAGAATGACAACGGGTTTGACGACCAGTTCACCATTGAGGCCATTGCCAATCTCGACCGTCTCTATGCCGATGCCAGCGTCAACACGCTGTTCTCTCGCTGGAACGGAAGCTCCAGCACGAACGGCTGGAATATTGGCGTGACCAGTGAAAAGTCTTCGTATCAGCCTCGCAATTTCATCGTGCAACTGGTCGGTCGGACATTTCAGGATGAGCCCGCATATGAGGTTGTTGCCTCGGGCCTGAAGTTCCCGTTGAATAAGCCGGTGTATCTGGCGGCTGTTATTTCGGCAAAGACATCTGAGGACAATCCCACCAGCGGGTCTGTTACCTTCTACATGAAAGATCTGTCGGATCCCAACGCGAAACTGGAATCGGCGACTGTCGAAACCTCGGTGGTCGCTGGAATTCAAAACCCCGCGATGAAAATCATCGCCGGTGGACGGGCTTCAAAAGGACACCTCTGGGACGGCCAGCTGGCGCGCATGACTGTCAGCCGCGGAGCCCTGACCAAAGAGCAATTGCTGATCGGCGACAAAGCGGATCAGGCCAGCCGAATCCTCGACTGGACTTTCAACGGTGAAGATGGCGAGCACCCCGCGCCGAACACGGCTTGGCTGCGTGACAACGCGTCCAGCTCATCCGGGGTGCCCGCGAAAACGCTGGCGGCAGTTACCGACTTCTGCCACGCGCTGTTCAATTCCAACGAATTCCTCTACCTCCATTGAGGCCGATCATGAGCTGTAACAACATTGACATCGCGACAACCCGGCGCGACTTCCTGTGCAATACGGGAGGCGGATTCGGCGCATTGGCATTTGCGGCGCTCACCGGGCAGTCGCTGTTCGCGGCAACCGATCCCAATCCGGTGGCCAACAAAATTACAGGCCGCCTGGGGCGCGCCAAGAGTGTGATCTGGCTGTTTATGGAGGGCGGCCCGAGTCACCTCGACCTGTTCGATCGCAAGCCCGCAATCAATAAGCTGGCCGGGCAACCACTCCCCGAGAGCTTTCCACGACCTGTCACGGCGATGGGGGAAGCCAATTCCCCCATTCTGGAGTGCAAGCGGGAGTGGAAGCAGTGCGGTGAAAGCGGATTGTGGATCTCGGACTGGCTACCGCATCACCACGCCATTGCGGATGAACTCTGCGTGATTCACTCCTGCGTTTCCGACGGAATCAATCACGCCGGTGGCGTGTCTCAGATGAATACCGGAGCTGTGTTTGGTGGCCGACCATCTCTTGGTGCCTGGGCTTCTTACGGACTCGGAGTGGAGAGCGAGAACCTGCCGACATTTGTCGTGATGAAGGACAGTTCGTCGATGGTCGTGAACGGCGCCCGAGCCTGGGGATCGGGCTTTATGCCTTCCACCCACCAGGGCGTGCTGTTCGAACCAGGCTCTGAGCCGCTCCGAAATCTGTACAACCCCAAAGGCATTTCGCCGGAACAACAGCAGGCGAAACTGGACTTTATCAATCAGCTCAACCGTCATCACTACGAAGGTCGCGAATCCAATACCGAATTGGAAGCCCGCATTCGCAGCTACGAGATGGCGTCGCGGATGCAGACGACTGCGCCGGACGCGATTGACCTGGATCAGGAGCCTCAGCACATCAAAGAGATGTACGGCATGGACGAAAAGGAAACCGAGGTCTACGGTCGTCAGTGCCTGCTGGCCCGACGGCTGGTGGAACGCGGGGTCCGATTCATTCAGCTGTACTCCGGCGCTGGCAGCAAGTGGGACAGTCACAGCAATATTGAAGGGAATCACTCGCGACTGTGCCGTGGCGTTGATAAGCCCATTGCTGCTTTGATTGCCGATCTCAAGCAGCGCGGGCTTCTCGACGAAACGCTTGTTATGTGGGGCGGCGAGTTCGGCCGCACTCCGATGAGCGAAAAGGGAACGGGCCGAGACCACAACCCTACCGGATTCACCATGTGGATGGCGGGAGGCGGCGTGAAGGGGGGACAGACGATTGGCGCTACCGACGAAGTCGGCCTGTACACGATCGACGACAAGATGCACGTTCACGACATTCACGCGACAACGCTCGCCCTGATGGGGCTTGATCCCACGAAGGTGATCTATATGCACAAAGGCCGCCCTGAGCGTGTTGACCTGAACGAAGGACATGTGCACACCGGGCTGGTCAGCGGTGTCTGATCCGTCTTGAGGTGTTCCTGCACTGGCGTCGATTCCCGGCTGGCTGGAGCCAGCGTGGTATTTGCCGATGTGGTTCATCGGCCAGGGAGCAATAAAACACGGGATGTGGTCAACCGAAAGGTTGACCACATCCCGTTGTGTTTTGAACCTGCTCGGCACTACATGTCGATCTCAAACCCCTTGCGATTTTCGCGAGAGAGGAATGAGTTGGCCTGAGCATCCCCGATGACTTCCCGCTTGACCGGATCCCACTTGAGTTCCCGGCCGAGACGCATGGCGATGTTCGACAGGTGGCAGATTTCGAGCATCCGATTGTGTGACCAGACGTCGGAAATCGGCTGCTTTCGTGACTTCATCCCTTCGATGAAGTTCGCGGTGTGGTTCGCACTCACGGGGCCGCCATAGACCTCTTCAATCGCTCCGTCGGGAAGCGGATTGGTCTCAAGGTCTTCGACGGGCTTGCCAGTGATCTTGCCACGGTTCACAAAGAACCGCCCTTCGGTTCCCTCGAACAGTATGCCGTTGTCACCAGCACTGGTGATGACCATCTGGATGTCGTTGGGCATATCGACATGGATTTCGAATTTGGTTGCTGCGTTGTACTGGTCGTCGACTGTTGGAAAGCCGTCCTTGTACTCCACAGGCAATGAGTA
>JAGQPW010000440.1 GCA_020426515.1 Planctomycetaceae bacterium
CGCCGTCGCGCGCGAAGGTGCCGCGTCCCGGCTCATCGTAATAGCTTTGCGGCCGCCACAGCCGGATGATCGTCGAACAGCCGACGATGGCGCCGAGCTCGCCGGAGCGCAGGATCTCGGCGAGCCGCATGCCCGCCGGGCGGAAGCGATGCTGGAGCACGATGCCGAGGGTGACGCCCGCGTCGCGGCACGTCCTGACGAGCTGCTCGGCCTTCTCGGTCGTGGTCTCGATAGGCTTTTCGAGCAGCACATGCTTGCCGGCCGCGGCGCATCGGCTGGCGATATCGAGATGGGTGTTCGCCGGCGTGAAGATCGCCACGGCGTCGACCGACGCGTCGTCGAGGATCGTGTCGAGGCTGTCGCAGAGCGGAAAGTCGAACCGCGCGCCGAACGCCTCGCGCCGCGGCGCGCTCGGGCTGAAGGCGTAGGCGACCTCGACCTTGTCGGCGAGGTCGACGAGGCCTTTGGCGTGCGGCGTGACCGCCATGCCCAGTCCGATGATGGCAATGCGTTTCGTCATCTGGCTTTCCGTCTCGTCTTTGTCAGGGTCCGAACCACCGCAGCGGTCCGAG
>JAGQPW010000441.1 GCA_020426515.1 Planctomycetaceae bacterium
GGGGCGCAGGCGATGCCGTAGCGGCGTGACACCCGAGGCATGTTCCAGCTCCGAGGGAATCACATCTCCAGAGACAGGATCAACCGGCACAAAGGCTACGTTCGCTCCCGGCGGATCAGTCGTGACCAGGGCAACACGCTTGCCATCTTCGGGCTCGCGGGTTAGCAGCAGAGACGCTGTCCCCAGCCCGGCAAACATCGCCGATCCGGCGGCCCAACTCAAGAAGCGTCGTCGATTGGGAGGTGCCTCGCCTGCCTCACCTGCCTCAGCCAGTTTCGCCGTGGAACCTTGAAGCGTCCCGGTTCGTTCCGTATTGACTGCGGAGACATGACCTCCAGCCAGAAACAGTTCCAGATCAGCGGCGAGATCCCCTGCAGTCTGATAGCGATCCTCTGGTCGTTTCTCCATCGCCCGCAGACAAATGTTTTCCAGAGACTCCGGGACATCGACCAGCGCCGCGGGACGCGCGGGCGTCGCGAACTGAATGGCCTGGAGCATGTCGTTTCGCGAACCGGCGAAGGGGCGTTGCCCAGTCAGCAGTTCATAAATGACAACGCCCAGGGAGTAGATGT
>JAGQPW010000442.1 GCA_020426515.1 Planctomycetaceae bacterium
GCAGCAGCACGTCCGGGTCCTGCGCGAAGGCTTTCGCTAGCGCTGCCCGCCTCAGTTGGCCACCCGAAAGTGTAGCCGGGTCCGCGGCCGGGTCGACGCCGAAGGCCATCAGCTCGGCCTCCGCCATGTAAACGCCGTCCAGCCCTTCGGACGCATAGTCCAGAACCGTCGCATTGCCTGCGAGGTCCGGCTCCTGCGCGACGCTCGCATAGGTGATCCCCGGCTGGCGCCAGACCTCTCCGGTATCGGCCTCGATCCGTTCGGAGATGATCTTCATCAGGGTCGATTTGCCGGCCCCGTTGCGGCCCACCAGCGCCACGCGCTCTCCTTTGGACAGGGAGAAGGTCACGCCCGTGAACAGGGGCTTTCCCCCGAAGGACAGGCGCACATCGGTGAGCGTGATCAGGGGCGGAGCGGCCATGGCGGCCATGTAGCGTGCGCCATGGCGCGGCGCTAGGGGCCGCATCAGCCTTTCCAGCAGGCGCCGCCTGCTGCTACACTCTCCAAAAATACCGAGGGAGAACGCACCATGGCCTATTCGGACGCCGAGGCCGGATTCACGCAGTTCGAGG
>JAGQPW010000443.1 GCA_020426515.1 Planctomycetaceae bacterium
GTAACCGTCGGCATTGATGAGCTGACCCGATTGTCCGTCAACTCTGAAATTGCCGGCTCGGGAATAGCGAAAGCCGTTTCCTCCCGGAGCCTGCAACTGAAAGAAGCCGTCGCCTTCAATGGCGATGTCCAGCGGGTTTCCGGTTTGTTCCAGAGAACCCTGAGTAAAGTTCTTCGTCGTTGCGACCGCTCGAACGCCATTGCCGATCTGCAGTCCGGTCGGCGACACCTGTGCATTGGCGACCGCCGTTCCGGGCTGACGAATCGTGTTGTAGACCAGGTCGGCAAAGTCCAGACGCGCCTTGCGAAATCCTGTTGTGTTGACGTTGGCCAGATTGTTGGCCGTGTTGTCGATCAACAGCTCCTGAGCTTTCATCCCCGTCGCGCTGGTGTACAGAGCTCGTAACATCCGTGTCTCTTTCCTGTGTTCAGTGATTGTCAGTCGGCTACTCAGCGATGCAGCGCAGGACGCCGATTCGGCCTCTCAGTTCGACTATCTTTCCAGAGCGATCCGCTTCTGAATGCTGTCGCCGATCGCTCCCATGATTTTTTGAGCCGCTTCAAATTGTCGC
>JAGQPW010000444.1 GCA_020426515.1 Planctomycetaceae bacterium
AAAGGATACGACCCCGTCGCCAGCACGACCGTATCGTATTCGATCTCCACTCCTTTTTCGGAACGGATAACGAAACCCGACCGGTCGATCTCTTTCGCCCGATCACCCAGATGCAACTCGACGTGATTCTCGCGATACCACTCCAATCGCTGGAGCATCATTTTCTCCGCATCCCGATGTGCGAAGAAGGAAGTCAGCCCGACCCGGTCGTAAGCCGCCCGAGGCTCCTCGCAGAATGTCACGATCCGGTATCGCTTCGAGACATCGAACTCGATCAGTTTTTCACAAAACCGCAGTCCGACCATTCCGTTGCCGATCACGACCACAGTCCGCTGTCTCGAACTCCGCGAGCTACCGTTTGAGCCGTTCATTGAACTATCCATCTGAGAGAGTCTTCACCGGCGGGAAACTTGAATCCCGCCCTCTCAAACTCACCTTGCAACTTTAAGTCCCACTACCGCCGATCTTTCCGCCTCTTCGGATTTCCGAAGAAGATGCCCGAAATCAGGTCAGCCTCACCAAAACGAAACGCCTCAAACCACCTCACCCGCTGCCTAGAGAACTGGCGAAG
>JAGQPW010000445.1 GCA_020426515.1 Planctomycetaceae bacterium
ACCCTCCGACTCAACCCCCGGCACCGTGGCAGCCCGTAACGAGAAGGCCCGTCAGCTCGCCAGCGACTCGAAAGTGGTGCCGCCGGACTCTCAGATCCTTATTCACCTGATGTACGAGTTCAACGTGTTCACCCAGCAGCAGATGATGTTCTCGACTGGCCTGTCCCGGACCACGATCTCCCGGCGAATGAACGCGTGGCGAAACCACGGCATCGTGAGGGGATTCCAGCTGGGCAAGCACAAGGTTTGGACGTTGACTGATCTGGGTGCCCGCCTAGGCCGGCGGATAAGCAACCGGTACGGGCCGCTGGTTCCGTTCGAACCGGGCAAGGGTCCTGACGGGAAAAACGAAGCCAAGAAGCAGTGGGGTCCCAGGAACGTCAGCGGCGTCCATTCGGTAATCCATGACCTTCATCTGGCCTCGTGGGTCTGCCGGTTTGTTGAGCTGGCGGACGGCGATTTCCGATACGCGGTCAATCCGGGTCAGGGAATCATCCAGAAAGTCACCGGGGAGTTTGGCGCTTACGTCGACCCGCCGATGAAGAAGCTGCGGAGAGGATCGGTCCCGGTT
>JAGQPW010000446.1 GCA_020426515.1 Planctomycetaceae bacterium
TAATGTCCCGACTGCTCCTAGCGAATTAAAGTGTTTGATCCTCTGCAGTCTCAACTTCGACCGAATTGATCGCCCCGATAAATCCTGGATCATATGCAATCCTCTATCTAGCATCGCCGAGCCAGCGGGATGGTCGGACTTTCTGCGAGAATGCTGGCCCGGGATACGGTCATGAACGTGGGGGAAGGCGAACGTCGGAATGCCTCACCGCAATTACCTGATAGTGACACCAATCGAACTTCCAAGCAGAATTTCGCCGGTTCGAGTCCGGTCTCCCGCTCCAGTTGATACAACGCAATCCTTCCGGACCGGTCACGGTCATTTGATTCCATTGTTTGATCGACTCAGACGTAATTTGCCGCCGGCGGGCTACTTGTTTAAGCACTCGGTACGACCATTTCCTTCGTGAGGATCCGTGACTCCGACCCTGTCGTAATCGGACCAGGAACTTGCGCTGCGTCTCGCAATGAACTGCTGCTCCTAATTCTTTGTCATGGATTCTGCTGACACATATTTTTCGCGATAACGGTCGTTCGAGTGTCGCTCAACGGGCTCGTTCGATGTGATTTC
>JAGQPW010000447.1 GCA_020426515.1 Planctomycetaceae bacterium
CGTCGGCTGCGGAACTCGTGACGAGGCGGTACTTCTCTGGTCGCAAGCCCCGCAGATCGACCCGGTGATACTCCTCGGGATCGAGCGGCTCATCCAACAACTGCTGATACAAGGCGAACGCCTCGCGTCGCTGCGATTGCAGCCAGTCCGGGTCTTCACGACGGGCCAGAAAGTCGTCAAATACAGCAGGGCCAAAGCCCGTGGAGGTGGCAGTCATTGAGCTCATGAGGTGGGTTCGATCACTGGATGGAAAGTCACAGGTCGACAGGCCGCAAGCGGCAACGGGAGATGATAGACATCCGCCTGCAAGTTTGCATGCAGCTGCCGACGATTCTTGTGGACAAGACGCAATCCCCCGGAGGGAGGACGCTGCGGTGATGCTGCCGAACGAATGACAACTGCGTCACCGGGCGCGTTGCCGCCAGTCCGGCGGCAACGTCGCAAGTAGTGAAGCATCCGGCAGATAGAAGTACGCTTCGACGCAGATATCCGCGAAATCTTCCTGCATCGCGATCGCCCGCCGAGCGTACAGCCCTTCGTCCACCCCCTCGACTTCATCAAGTTCCGCCA
>JAGQPW010000448.1 GCA_020426515.1 Planctomycetaceae bacterium
ATATCCATGCAAACCAAAAACGAATTCATAGCCTACGCCGCCGGCCATCACGGCATGAGCCGCATGCACCTCGAGCGCTACGCCGAATTATCGACCCGAGGGCTCAGGGGCTCCATCTCACCGGTCGTGATCGAAGAACGCCCGTTGAATGTCGCTCAACTGGACGTATTCAGTCGCCTGATGATGGACCGGATCATCTTTCTGGGAGTGGGGGTCGATGATTATGTGGCCAATGTGATACAAGCACAATTGCTGTTCCTTCAAAGTGTCGACCCCAAGCGCGACATCCAGATGTACATCAACTCGCCGGGCGGGTCGGTCATCGCGGGGCTGGGCATTTACGACACCATGCAGTTCGTTTCGCCGGACATCGCTACCATTTGCACCAGTATGGCGGCCAGTATGGGCGCGGTGCTGCTGTCTTCAGGTACCAAAGGAAAACGGTCGGCCCTCCCGCATAGCCGGGTGATGATCCACCAGACCACGGGCGCCAGCCAGGGACAATTGTCGGACATGGAGATCACCTACAAGTTGTTCAAGGACCTGCAGGAAGCGTTGTACCGCATACT
>JAGQPW010000449.1 GCA_020426515.1 Planctomycetaceae bacterium
GTGCGTTTGTCGAGCTCGAGGAAGGCATCGACGGCCTGTTGCACGTCTCGGACATGTCGTGGACTCGAAAGATCAGCCACCCGAGCGAAATGCTCGAAAAGGGCCAGCAGATCGAGTGCCGCGTCTTGGCGGTCGACCGCGAACGCCGACGTATCGCTCTCGGTCTCAAGCAACTCGGCAGCGATCCTTGGTCGCACGACATCCCGAGCAAGTACCAACCGGGCCAGATCGTCAAAGGCAAGGTCACGAAGATCACCAACTTCGGCGTCTTCGTCGGACTCGAGGATGGCCTCGAGGGACTCCTCCACATCTCCGAGCTCTCGGAGCAAAAGGTCGAGGACCCCGAGCAAGTCGTCAAGGTTGGCGACGAGCTCGAAGTGAAGATCCTGCGTGTCGATGCCGACGAGCGAAAGATCGGTCTCTCCCGCAAGCGCGTCGACTGGACCGAAGCGGACGAGCAGGCTCACGAAGCTACTCAGCCCAAGCGTCCCGCGGCCCCGGCCGACCTCAAGGGAGGTCTGGGTGGTGGTGGCCCGCTGATCGGTCCTGGCAACAGCGGCAACTAGTCG
>JAGQPW010000044.1:0-4552 GCA_020426515.1 Planctomycetaceae bacterium
CACTGCATTGGAGCGACCACGCTGGACGAGTACCGCAAGTACATCGAAAAAGATGCCGCTCTCGAACGTCGCTTCCAGCCCGTTATGGTCAAGGAGCCCAGCGTTGAAGACACCATCGCCATCCTCCGTGGCCTGAAGGAACGCTACGAAAAGCACCACAACATCAAGATTCGTGATGCCGCACTTGATGCCGCTGCATCGCTTTCGGACCGCTACATCACCGACCGGTTTCTGCCCGATAAGGCGCTCGATCTGGTCGACGAAGCGGCGTCGCGCGTGTCGATGGAACTGCATTCGGTTCCAACGGAGATCGACGAAGTGCAGCGTCGCATCATGCGACTGGAAATCGCCGCACGTCAACTGGCCGAAGAAGACATCCAGGAGTCGGCCAAGGAGCGAGCCGCCATCGACGAAGAAATGACCGAACTCAAGCAACATCTCGCATCCCTCAAGGAACAGTGGGAAGCGGAAAAGCTGGGTCTGGGCGACGTCAAGAACGTCCGCGAAGAGCTGGAGAAAGCCGACCTGGAGTTCGGTCAACTGGAGGCCGCAATTCGCGCCCGTCAGTCGGCCGGTCAACTTGTCGACGAAAGCGACTACCGTCGCCTGTACGAACTCGACCAGGCCCGCCGCACTCTGCGAACCAAAGTCGAACAGGCGGAACCCGAACAGGAGGCCGAACCAAAGCCCCGCGACGAATCCAAACCGCGTCTGCTGCGGACGGAAGTTGGTCCGGAAGAAATTGCGCAAGTCGTCTCTTCATGGACAGGCGTTCCTGTCTCGCGCATGCTGCGAACGGAACGGGAAAAGCTCCTGATGATGGAGGATCTCGTTCACCAGCGGATGGTCAACCAGGAAGAAGCGGTCTCCGCCGTAGCCAGTGCAGTACGTCGATCTCGCGCCGGACTCGCGGACAAGAATCGCCCGATTGGATCGTTCATCTTCCTTGGACCGACGGGTGTCGGGAAAACCGAACTGTGCAAAGCGCTTGCCGAATTCCTGTTTGATGATGAGCGAAACATGATTCGCATCGACATGAGCGAATTCATGGAACAGCATTCGGTTGCCCGCCTGATCGGGGCACCTCCCGGCTATGTTGGCTACGAAGAAGGTGGTCGTCTGACGGAAGCAGTGCGTCGCCAGCCCTACTCGGTCATCCTGCTGGACGAAATCGAGAAGGCCCATCGCGATGTCTTTAACGTCCTGCTCCAGTTGCTGGACGATGGACGACTGACCGATGGACAGGGACGCACGGTCGACTTCACCAACACCATCGTCGTCATGACGTCAAACATCGGTTCACAAGCCATTCTCGAAATGGCCGAATCGGGTGACGAAGAGCGCATCCGATCGACCTGCATGGACGCCCTGAAACAATCCTTCCGGCCCGAGTTCCTCAATCGTATCGATGAAGTGATCGTGTTCCATCCGCTGGACCGTCACGACATTCGAAAGATCGTCGAACTGCAAATCAACTTGCTCGCCCGGCAGCTGCGCGAGCATGACTTCGAACTGGAGGTCTCGGATGATGCCAAGACTCTGCTGGCCAATCTGGGATACGATCCGATGTATGGTGCACGGCCGCTGAAGCGTTTGATTCAGAATCGTGTCCAGAACAGTCTGGCAAATGCCATTCTTAACGGAGAATTCCACGAAGGTGCGACAATCCACGTCGATTGCCAGCACGGAGAATTCACATTCTCCTGAGCAGCGTGCTCCTCGGTACCCGACTCTGCCGCAATGCAGAGCCGGGTATCACTGCTTTCACAGCCATCTCGCGGTTCCATCCTCATGCCACACGCGCCACTCGAGCGCAGCCGCGACGCGCGTTGCGGCTCAAAAAGCGCAAGACCGGCAATTCAGTCCGGGGATGCCAATTGAACACGCTGCCAGCGCACCGTAGAATTCCAGGCCCGGCCTGCATCGTTTATTCGAGGCCCGTTGTAAGAGTATCAATCGTTGATGCGGAGCGAGACGTATGAAATTCGGTCAGATGATGTTGGCCTTCTTCCTGTTGATGGCCATTCTGGTTGGAACGGGCTGGTACCTGTCACCCTCCCGTCAGGTAGAAGTTTCGCGAGCCAAAATCCCTCTCTTCGACGAAGAGGGAGATCACTACCGACGCAATCCATTCTTCGAGGATGACTCTCCCGGTACCCCGGATGCCAAAGCTGTTGTCGAAGAAGAGCAGTTTCAATTCGGGTCCATGGCGCTGGGGACGACCGGCAAGCATGAATTCATCATCAAGAACGAAGGGACTGCCCCGCTCAAACTGGCTCGCGGCCCCTCACAATGCAAATGCACCGTCAGTGCTTTGGAGCAGGACGAAATTCCGCCCGGGGCAACCGCCAGCATCACGCTGGAATGGACTCCAAAGGACTTGGGCGAATTCGGTCAGGAAGCGGTCATTTACACCAGCGATCCAAACAAGAAGGACATTCACTTTGGTGTTCGCGGGACCATGTATGAAAACGTGATGAAGAGCCCTGCCAACGGCTGGTCGCTCGGTTCACTGCAGGACAAGCCGGTCACAGTCGATGGGTATCTCCTCTCGCAGATCTACGACTCCTTCGAAATCACTGAGACATCGACCACTTCGGACTTGATCAGCGTCAAAGTCGAACCGATCAATCCCGAAGATGCTCCTCAACCGGACTCCAAGTCCGGATACGTATTGACCGTCGTCATCACTCCACCGGAAAAGGCTGGCGACATCCGTGAGGAAGTCGTGATCAAGACCGACCTGGAGGACTACCCGGAATTCCGCTTCCCGGTGACTGGTCAGAAATTCGGACCAATGTCGATCATCGGGAAAGGCTGGTATGCGAGCGGCGCCCTGTTTCAGCTGGGCGCCATCTCCGCCAGCAAAGGCGAAACGCGGAAGTACACCTTGTTCCTCGACAATTTTGGCGAAGACCTGAAGTTTGAAAGCGTGAAAAGCAATCCCGCCTTCTTGAGTTTGAAACTGACCAAAGAAGAATCGCCCGCCGATGCCGCCCGGCAGCGCTATTCATTGGTGCTCGACATACCACCCGGATTAGAAAAATCCGTCTGGACAGACGATCATCCAGGGGAAATTGTTGTTACGACCAATCATCCGGATCTCCAGAAGCTCACCTTTAAGGTGACGATGGACCTCCAGTAGGGGAGCGCCCGGTGAACTTCCGCTCGCACCTCTCGACCTCAAGAGGAGTTGCTGCCATCCTGCCTGATGTCTGGACGAGCGGAACTCAGTCCCCCCAACTACCACTGAATTGCTCAACGCGAATCGCGCTGAATGGAGTCTGAGATGCGCCTGTTCCTGAACCATGGCCCCCGACGTTCACTGGCATGTGCCAGCGGAGTGATGCTGTTGCTGCTGGCGGTCGGTTGTCCCACATCCCCACCAGCCGATCCCCCAAAAACACCAGCGGCCCCTCCGGCCGAAGCCCTGTTCGAAGGCTGGGATCAACCGACGGCTGCGCTGGTTCTCACCGGGGATCAGCATGGGTATCTCGAGCCATGTGGCTGCTCTGAGAAACAGTCCGGAGGCTTTGCCCGTCGTGCAGCGATGTTTCACGAATTGCGGGACAGCCGCAAATGGAACGTCGTCGGCCTCGATGTCGGCGGCACTCTCAAGGATAAGCGTGCCCAGCGGACGCAGTCGCAAGCCAAGTTCGCCGCCATTCTCACCGGTTTGAATTACATGGGCTACAAGGCCCTCTCGGTGGGACTGGAAGAACTGCTGTTCGGTTCTACAAATCTGTACGCCTCGTATCTGGAAATGGAAGGGCACGAGGGATTCGATCTGAATTTCGTTTCCGCCAACACCACGCTCTTCGGTACCCGCGAAGGGATGCCGCCAGCGGAATTTCGCGTGATCGATTCGGGCAACCTGAAGATTGGGGTCACGTCTGTCATTTCGCCCAACGTCCAGCAGGATCTCGACATCGCTGGCATCACGCGCGATCCTGCAGAAGTGCTGATCTCACCAATTGATGAAACACTCCCTCCGGTGATTGAGCAGATGCAGGCCGCCGGCGCTGAACTGCTGGTCCTGCTGGTGCATGGAAATATCAAGGAAGCTGAGGAACTCGCCCGCAAGTATCCGCAATTCCAGGTCGTCGCCACCGCTCGCAGTGCGGAAGACCCTCTCAAGAACACGCGACATGTCGGCGAAACACTGTTTTGCGAAGTCGGGCAGAAGGGCAAGAACGCAGCAGTCGTTGGTATCTACAAGACCGACAGCGGGCTGACGCTGAAGCACGAGCTCGTAGAACTCAGCCGCGACAATTTTCCGAACCACCCCAGCATGACGCGACTGATGCAGGAATATCAGGATCGCCTCAAGGCCGAAAAGACCGCCATCCTGGGTGAGTCCATTCCTGACCCCGAACTGGGCAAGTTCGTCGGAGTGGATCAGTGCAAAGACTGTCACACATTTGCCTACAGCGTGTGGAAAGACTCCAAGCATGCCCATGCCTACGAAAGCCTGATCAAGGGGCGTGAGAAATACGACGGCGAATGGGTGTCTCGCATTTACGATCCTGAGTGCCTGTGCTGTCACACCACC
>JAGQPW010000044.1:4651-8410 GCA_020426515.1 Planctomycetaceae bacterium
AAAGCGTCCCAACATCCTGTTCATCTATGCCGATGATCAGTCATACAAGACGCTCGGCTGCTACGACTCGTCACCGCAGTGGGTCAGGACACCCCACATTGATGGACTGGCCCGGAGGGGCGTTCGATTTGAACGCTGTTACCTCGGCGCCTGGTGCATGCCCTCCCGCGCTTCCGTCCTGACTGGCAGGCTGCAGCATGGGATCGAATCAATGCGGATGGAAGGGACCTATCCCCGCAGTGTGTACGATCCCCAACAGTGCCGGTTCTTGCCTGCGGAATTTCGCAAGCAGGGTTATCACACCGCCCAGATCGGCAAATGGCACACCGGGATCGATACGGGCTACGGTCGCGACTGGGACTATCAGATCGTCTGGAATCGACCGGGCCATCCGGAGAACGCCGGAAACTACTACTACGATCAGATTCTCACCTTCAATGGCGAAGATCGACTGACTCCCGGATACTCCACGGACAACTACACCCAATGGGCAGAAGAATATATCCGCGGCGCGCATCGTGATGCGAACAAGCCCTGGTACCTCTGGCTTTGCTACGGAGCCATTCACGGCCCCACAACTCCTGCGGACCGTCACATTGGGACCTATGCCGGGAACAAGGCGGAAGTTCCCAAAGACGTGTTCGCTCCTCGGCCGCAAAAACCTGCCTATCTCGATCAGACCCAGGCCTGGGAACCGGGGCCCGATGGCATCCCTGTCATGAAGTCCAAGGCCCGGACAAAAAGCAACTTCGACACCATTGCTCCCGGTCAAACACTCGACTCGTGGGTACAGCAGGTCAATGAATGCATGCGTGGAGTGGATGAAGGGGTGGGCCGCGTGCTCAGCGCACTCAAGGAAACAGGACAGCTGGAGAACACGCTCGTCATCTACACCGCCGATCAGGGCTACGCCCTCGCCGAGCATGGTCTCAACCAGAAGATCGCCCCATACGATGCGTCCATTGCATCTGCCCTCATCTTCGCACAGCCCGGTGTTATCCCCGAAGGCAAGGTCTGCCGACATCCCGTCAATGCCCCCGACCTGATGAACTTCATCTGCAAGTCAGCCCACGTCGACATCCCGTGGAAGACGCACGGTCGCGATATCAGTCCCCTGGTGAAGACGCCGGAAAGTGCCGAGTGGAACTCCCCGATGCTATTCACGCATACCGGGAGAAAATACGGCAGCGACACGGCTCCCATCCCGACGACGGACTCGGAGGACTTGTACATCGTGGGTAAGACGCCGTGGTATGTGATGCTGAGACAGGGAAAATACAAATACATCCGCACACTTGTTGCCGACGAAACCGAGGAGCTGTACGACCTCGATGCAGACCCGGAAGAACTGGTCAATCTCGTCTTTCAGTCTGCCCACGAACACCAACTCAATAGCCTGCGGCAGTTAGCCATCAACGAACTAAAACGCAGCGATGCACCGTTCGCCGACTCCATGCCCTCCACGCGGCAACGTCCATAGTCATGTGCAGCACTGTGTTGCGAGCAAGGAAATCCCATGGCGATTGATCCAATTTGTGGCATGACCGTCAATGAGGAGACGGGGCTTTACTGTGAGGTCGATGGCCAACGCTACTATTTCTGTTGTGACCACTGCCGGCAGAAGTTCCTGTCAGGCGAACACTCTCAACAGTCATCCGGTTCCAGAGGGACCTGTTGCCACGACGGAACGTCTGACGTATCAACTCGATCGGCCCCGAAGGCGGGCAAGTATTTTTGCCCGATGTGCGAAGGTGTCGAAAGCGACACTCCCGGTGATTGTCCGAAGTGCGGCATGGCGCTCGAACTGGCCCGACCGGCAACTTCGCGTCACAAAGTCACCTACACCTGCCCCATGCACCCCGAAATTGAGCAGGACAATCCGGGAGACTGTCCCATCTGCGGCATGGCTCTGGAAGCCAAAGTGCAACAGCCAGATGCCGAACTGGACGATCCCGAACTGATTCAGATGTCGCGTCGATTCTGGATCTCGCTCGCTCTCACCATCCCCGTATTTCTGCTGGCGATGCTCCCGATGGTTGGCGTGCCGATTGACCATTGGCTGGGATCGACGCTGCACACCTGGCTGCAACTGGGATTCAGCACACCGGTAGTCTTGTGGGCTGGTTCCGTGTTCTTTGTGCGCGGCTGGAAATCGATCGTCACCGGGAACCTCAACATGTTCACGTTGATTTCCATCGGAACAGGCGCCGCCTACGCCTACAGTCTGATTGCCGTTCTCTTCCCGGGTCTCATTCCCGACGACTTCAAACATCACGGACAGGTCGCGGTTTACTTCGAAGCCTCCGCAGTGATCATCACACTGGTGTTGCTGGGGCAGGTACTGGAACAGCGGGCAAGGCAGCGCACCAGCAGTGCCATTCGTGACCTGATGTCACTCGCCCCGCCCACAGCCCGCGTCGTTGCGAATGGCACCGAACGAGAGATCTCGGTAGACGACGTGCAGCGGGGGGACCGCCTGCGCGTTCGTCCAGGCGAGAAAGTTCCCGTCGATGGCACGCTGGTTGAAGGCCGCAGCTCCGTTGATGAATCCATGCTGACAGGGGAGCCGCTGGCAGTGGAGAAGACGGCCGGCGACTCCGTCATCGGCGGCACCGTGAACCAGACCGGTTCGTTCCTGATGGAGGCGGAACAGGTGGGAGAGAACACCGTCCTGTCACAGATTGTGAACCTCGTCGCCGAAGCTCAGCGCAGTCGGGCCCCCATCCAAAAAGTGGCGGACACAGTCGCCGGATACTTTGTGCCCGCCGTCGTGCTCATTGCCATCATCACATTCCTGACGTGGGCCATCCTGCAGCCTCAACAGCCGGCTTTAGCCTGGGCACTGGTCAACTCAGTGGCCGTGCTGATCATTGCCTGCCCGTGTGCCCTGGGGCTGGCCACGCCGATGTCGATCATGGTTGGTGTTGGTCGCGGTGCCAAAGAAGGAGTCCTCATCAAGGATGCCGAAGTCCTCGAGACACTCGAGAAAGTCGACACCGTCGTCGTGGACAAAACAGGCACGCTCACCGAAGGCCGCCCCAGGCTGACGGCATGCATTCCAACGAAACGATTCCGTGAGAATGAGATCCTGCAGCTTACTGCGGCGATTGAGCAACGCAGTGAACACCCCTTGGCACATGCTGTCGTCCAGGCGGCGAAAGATCGCCTGCTCTATGTGGATGATGCTGCTGACTTTGACTCAATTACAGGCGGCGGTGTTGAAGGGAGCGTTGGCGGGAAGTCGATCGTGATTGGAAAGCGGTCACTGCTGGCCGAACGAGATGTTGAAGCGATTGGCGAATTGGACGACCAGGCAGAGGAACTGCAGCAGCAGGGTCGGACCGTCATGTATGTCGCGATCGATCAGAAATTCGCCGGGCTGCTGGCTGTGTCCGATCCTGTTAAGGAATCAACGGCTGAAGCAGTCCAGACACTGCACGAACTTGGTCTCCGCATCATCATGCTCACCGGCGACAACGAGAAGACGGCCCGCTTCGTCGCCGAAAAGCTCGGAATCGACGAGTTCGAAGCGGGAGTCCGGCCCGAGGAAAAGCATCGGCGAATCAAGGAACTGAAGTCCGAGGGCCGCATCGTCGCCATGGCGGGCGACGGAGTGAATGATGCCCCGGCACTGGCCGAAGCGCATGTCGGAATCGCCATGGGAACTGGAACCGATGTGGCCATTGAATCGGCGGGGGTCACGCTCGTCAAAGGAGATCTGCGCGGGATCATCAAAGCAGTTCAGTTGAGCCGCCACAC
>JAGQPW010000044.1:8510-37173 GCA_020426515.1 Planctomycetaceae bacterium
TGGCTCGGTTGAGCTTCACTCCTCTTCATCGTCGCTGTACTCGTCCATCTCACCGTCTTCGAAGTCCATCCCGAAGAAACCGTCATCGTCATCCTCGGGGGCATCGTCGCACCAGCGAATTCCCTGCCAGACCACTCCAGGCCGATCGGTATACCCTTCGCCGGCAAGTTGCACTTCTTCGACCGTCGCCGGATACGGCAACCCCGAATGATGCATTTGCAGCACACGGTTCACGGCCTCCTCTTCAGTCTGCGCCAGCACTCCCCATTCCAGCTGATAGAACTCCCAGTGTTCCTGACCGGGCAGGCAACCCGACTCCTGCGACCATTGGTCCCCCACAGTTTGCCGCAATCGGACCCGGTAAAAGTTGACGTCGGGAAGTTCCTCGCGCTGCTGCCGTAGCTCCTCAAAATATTCGTCCGGCATCAATCCGGTTTCGAGCATGCGCTGCTCTAACGCCACGCGGGCCGGTTGATCAGCGGGCCACTTGGAAATGGCCTGCCAGACGCGACCGAAATTCCGCATGATGCCACTGAGGGACAGGTAGTCGACATCAGCCACCCGATGCTGCAGCAACTCGTTGATGACTTGCGACGCCGCCTCAATATCTCCCTGTTCTGCCAGAGCGGCGGCCTGCAACAGTTGCAGATGCAACTCTCCCGGTGGTTCCAACTGCCGCTCGGCCTCAATGGCCGCAAGACAATCGTCGTAGCGTTTGAGTTCCAGCAGCGCCCATGCGCGATAGTATTCCACCCAGGTGTGCGGCTCGCTGAGTTCCACATGTCGATCGAGATAGGTCAACTGCGAGTCGTACTGCTCCAGCCCGTAAGCCGCCAGAGCCGCTTCCCACGCCACATCCGCATTCTGGCTTCCTTCGCGCAGCGCCAGATCCAATGCCGCCAGGGCGTCTCGCTGGCGGTCGGTGTCGCGGTAGATTCCCGCCAGACTGAGTGCAGCAGTCCCATCAACGCGATCCAGCCGAAATGCTCGCGCGAAACAGCGTTCAGCTTCACCCAGATTCCCGACCTGATGAAAGTACTCTCCGGCCCGCAGGAAATTGCGCGGCTTTTCGGCATCGAGCGTCAGCGATTTGCGAAACCAGCGTCCCAGTTCATCCAGCGTGATCTCGGGGAAACTCGCGGCATCGACATTGTGAAAATGGAGCCCGAGATCGGCATACACACTGAGCGTGGTGGCATCCTGTGGAAAGCGATCCACGAGCTGCTGACCGTACTCCCAGACGCGCCGGGCATCGTCGGGGCCAGTAATGGTGTACCGCGACAAGTGAAGCAACATGGCGCCATCACGCGGGGATTCAATCGTGTCGATGTCGACTGTAAGAATCTCTTCCAATTGGGTTCGAAGCTCATCCTGAACATCATTTTTCTGGCGGGTGACGAGGATGCGGCTCATCAAGCCTTCAATAAAGGACTTGAGTGGTGTCTCCGGTTCTTCGCTGCTGCCGACCTCCGCTGAAGGTTCCGTATTCACGGCGGCTTTAACGTCCTGATCGTCGGCAGCTGCGTCGTCGTCGTTTGTTGCGGGAACAGCGACTTGTGTGGACTCTGCAAATGGACCGCGATCAAGCGGCCCCAACAGGGGAATCGGAATTGGCGGAATCGCCGGGTCCATCAGCCGCTTCAGACGCCGCATGGTCAGAAAGTCACTGGCTTCGGCCGCCTTGGCCTCCAGTCCCCGGGCGAGTTGTTCGGCACGGGTCTGCTTTCCCTGCATTCGATAAGCAGCGATCAGTCTGAGTCGGACCTCAAACCATTCCTTCAGGCACTCCTGCCGCGTCAGCCGCTGATCCCACTCAGTCAGCAGCTGCGTTCCTTCCGCCAGCTGACCACCCATCACCAGGGCGAGTGCATCACCCCGGGCCCGATCCAGTTCATACTCCGGCCACTCCCCTTCTTCGGGAAGCCAGGGGGTCATCGGCGGTGAACCGCTCCAGTCATATCGATCGACGCCGGACAGGAGTCGCACTTCATCCCACGCCGTGAGCACATGCACCCGCGACTGCATTTTGAGGTACACATCCTCGGCGGAAACAAAGGTTTCTGCCTGCTGCAACTCTTCCTGAGCCGAGGCCAGTCGTCCCGCCAGCAGTTCCAGCCACGCTCGCTTCTTGTGACCGGCCCAGCGCCGATCCTTGCTGTCGACCTCTTTTCCGCGGTACTCCAGCAGCGACTGGCATTGGTAGTACACCATCTCCAAATCGTCCGCAGCGAGATACACATCGGAGGCGTACTCACGGAAGCACTTGATGCACTCAAGTTTTCCAGTCTGGCGGCAGACCTGCAGCCCATCGGCAATGCATTCGTGCATCCCCTCGGAGTTGTAGCCAGACATCATGCCGGTCGCTTCGGCCAGGTTGTCGTAGGCACAACTGGTCATCCAGGAACAGACCCATTCGTACTCGCCTTCATCCAGATCAGGCTGCACCTTGCGGGCATGTTCCTCGTCGTTCAGCAGGGCGACCAGTTCCACCGAAGCATCCGCAGCGATGCGAGGTTCCAGCAATCCATGCCCGAATCGCATCTGATTGAACAGGCCACGCATGTAGTGAATCACACGCTGATGACTCTTTGCCTGTCGCGTCGATTCACGGGCAATTCGCAGGCCAGACTGCAGCCTGCCTTCCTGAAACAGCTGCTCCGACTTTTCGTCTAGGCGCTCCAGGTCAGCATCCGCCTGCTGCGGATCCAGGTCATCGGTCATCGGTGGAAATCTCGATCGAATTGAGCAGATGTGATGGCGGACGAACGTCGCGCTTCGACCGCAGTATGCAGCGCAGCGCAGCGAAGTTCAATTCCGTACTGACCATCCGATCATGTCGTGTGCGTTTGCCCGGCAGTGGCGCGGAGGAATTCCGACAACACGTCCATTCGCGTTGATACGTGTACTGACTTTCCGCTCTGAATTGCAGTGGGGCGTTCCGTCCATGATCGCCCGTCTACCCGGAATTGAATGCCCCCGCGCTATCGAGCCGACTCGGTCGCTTCTCTCAGCCCGACCAGTCCATTAACATCTCGTGAAGTTGAATTCTGGAATGAGTCCAGCCCCGGTTGAGTGAGCGATGACTGAAATGGCGACGGCAACGGAATCCACCTCGTGGCAGAGGCGGGATTTGTTGGGGCTGCAGCATCTGTCCCGCGAGGAAATTGAACTCATTCTCGATCAGGCTGCCGAATTCAAGCGGCATCAACTGGAAGGCCATACGAAACACAATCTGCTGGCCGGGATGACGGTTGCGAATCTGTTCTTTGAGCCGTCAACGAGAACCAAAACCAGCTTCTCCCTTGCCGCCAAGCGACTGAGTGCCGACACAGTCGATTTTTCTGCATCGGGCAGCAGCCTGTCGAAGGGGGAAACCTTCATCGACACCGCTCTGACCATTCAGGCGATGGGCATCGATCTGATGGTCGTGCGGCATAGTTCGGCGGGAGCGCCGCAGCTGCTGACGAAGTACCTGAATTGCGGCATCCTCAATGCTGGAGATGGCACGCACGAACACCCCACACAGGGACTGCTCGACATCTTCACCGTCCGCGAGCAGCTGCGAGATCTTACGGGGAAGACAATCACGCTCGTTGGCGACATCAAACACAGCCGTGTGGCCCGGTCGAACATCTGGGGCCTGAAGAAACTCGGAGCCCGCGTCATCGTGTGCGGCCCCCCCACGCTCATTCCGCCACACATTGAGAAGCTGGGGGTGGAAGTTGCCCACAAGCTCGACGAAGTGCTGGAACAGTCGGATGTCATCAACCTGCTGCGAGTGCAGTTCGAGCGGCAGCGTGGAGCGTTCTTTCCGTCAATTGCCGAGTATGCTCATCTGTTCGGGATGAACCGCGACCGCATTCGCCGGGCCAAAGACAATGTGCTGATTCTGGCTCCCGGACCGATCAATCGCGGCGTGGAAATCACACCCGATGTCGCCGATGGGCCGCACTCTCAAATTCTGCATCAGGTCACGAACGGCCTGTTCGTTCGTATGAGCTGCCTGTATCTGCTGGCCAAGTTCGCAAAGGAATCGCGCGCGTGAAATCGCTTGTCATTCAAGGTGGTCGCGTTATCGATCCGGCGAACTCCATCGACAAGGTCTGTGATGTCCTCATCGTCGATGGCAAGGTCGCCGCAATCGATCCTGCCGGGTCGGCAGCGGAACGTGTGATCGACGCCACCGGCTGTATCGTGAGTCCCGGCTTCATTGATTGCCACGTCTCCTTTCGTGAGCCGGGCAGTGAAGAGGATGAAACAATCAGCACCGGATCGCGCTCAGCCATTGCCGGTGGTTTCACCACGGTCGCCTGCCTGCCCGATACCGAACCTCCCATCGACACGCGCGCTGCGGCGGAGTTTGTCATTCGGCAGAGCAAGCGGGCGGATGGCAGCCGCGTGTTTCCGCTGGGCGCTGTGACCAAGAATCTCAAAGGAGAAGAACTGGCCGAGATTGGCCAGCTGATTCACGGCGGCGCGGTCGGATTTTCCGAAGGAAAACAGGCCATCGCCAATTCGGAAATCATGCGGCGGGCATTGCAGTACACCAGCATGTGGAACCGCCCGCTGCTGCATCAGCCTTGCGTGCCGGAACTATCCGCCGGTGGCGTGATGCATGAAGGCTACGTCTCGACGGTACTCGGCCTGCGCGGCATTCCCGCTGCTGCAGAAGAAATCATGGTGCGGCGAGATATCGCGCTCGTCGAAAACACCGAAGGCCGCATCCATCTGATGTCGCTCTCATCACTGCGGAGCGTGGAAGAAGTACGGCAGGCCCGAGCGCGTGGGTTAAAGGTCACGGCCGATGTCACGCCTCACCACCTGCTGCTGACCGACGATCTGCTTTCGGGATTCGATACGCATCTGAAAGTTGATCCGCCGCTGCGAACCGAAGAACATCGTCAGGCGCTGATTGCCGGACTGCAGGATGGAACGATCAGCATCATCGCGTCGGACCATCAGCCCTGGGCACAGGAGAAGAAGGAACGAGAGTTCGACCAGTCTCCATCGGGAATCGTCGGCCTCGAAACGCTGTTGCCAATTTGTATCGCAGCCCTCATTGAGCCGGGACTCCTGAACTGGTCTCAGCTGATCTCAAAATTGACGCTCGGCCCGGCGCGGTTGCTGGGGCTTGAAGGGGGGACGCTGTCGGTGGGAGCCCGCGCGGACATCGTGATCTTTGATCCGCAGGAACACTGGACGATCGATGCCCGGCAGTTTGCCTCGCGCAGCCGCAATACGCCGTTTCATGGCAAGTCGGTGACGGGCCGCGTTCGCCATACGCTGGTCGATGGCGAAGTCCGTTACCCGCGTCCTGAGACGCATTAGTGGATCTGCCGCACATCCTCGGTCGCAGCAGATGTCTGCGCGGGCTCTGGTCGCAATACGAATGCCAGGACCAGCCCCACTGAGAGCATGGGAACGGTCAGCAGCGTCAGCAGTCCTGCGTACATCAGGCTGCTGTAGAACATGAACCCGGCACTGGCACAAAAGACCAGTGGCGTAAACGGATAGCCGGGCACGCGAAACGGGCGTGGTCGTGTCGGATCGGTGAACCTCAGGACAATCACCGCCAGTCCAGCGAGTGTGAAGAAGAACAGAAACACCGGGGACGCTGCGACAACCAGAATTTCAAAAGCAGTCTGAGCCCCGGACGGAGCGCTGTGTCCCAGTTGGGTGGCGGCCTGTTGCAGCAACTGCACTCCAGAATCGGTCCCGGCGATCATGATCAGCACGCAGGAAATCACTGCGAGTGTGGACAGTGCCCAGACCGGCGCTCCCCGCGCATTCCACTTGCGCCACACTCCCAACGCGGGATAATCGCGGCCAACGGCCGCCAGCAGGCGTGATCCGGCGAACATCGTGCCGTGAATGGCTCCCAGAGATGAGATCATGACCACCAGACTCATCACCCATGAAGCCCGCTCACCCAAGACCCGCTGCACAACATTCGCAGCGGGAGCCTTCGCCTGCTTGAGGCCTTCGAAACCAAGAATATTCAGGTAAGCCAGATTGAGTGAAATGTACAAAACGGCAATGAAGCCCAGACCATACAGCAGCGCTCGCGGCAGATTGCGCTGCACATCGCGGACCTCCGGAGCGACGGCTGTTGAGTCGTTCCAGCCTGCATAGGCAAACAGCACCATGATCAATGCCAGTGCGAAGCTTCCCGAAGACGGAGCCGACTCGAACGAGGTGAACGTCGCTTCCGTGGGAACGCGTGAAAAACCGACGAGCAGGAGCCCCACGAGCGCAAACAACTTGGAGGCCGTAAGCAGGTTCTGAACAAATTTCCCTGTTTTGAGCCCTGAGATCTGAAATGCCAGCAACGTGAGAATCGCTCCCGCTGCGACAAGCGCCGGAAACTGTCGGATGCCCGGGAAAATGTGGGCCGAATAGCTGACGAAGACGAACGACATCGCCCCGATGCTGCTGGTCACAACCACCGAGAACTGCATCCACGCAAACAGGAACGCAACCCGTCGGCCGTAAGCGCGATCGAGATACACGTATTCGGCACCGAAATCGGTATAGGCGGTGGCGAGTTCGCTGTAACAGAGAGCGCCGGAGAAGGCGAGCAGAGCACCCAGTCCCCAGATCAGCAGGCCTCCCCCCGGTGTGCTGAACTGGCTGAAAATAACCGGCGGAGCCTCGAAAATGGCCGTGCCGACGACAATGCCAATGAGCAGACTGGACATATCCAGCACGCTCAGTTGGGGCACTTCTGCGGAGCGGGATGTGGTCATGCGCGAGGCAATCGGCCGTGAGAGGAGTTGGACTGTCGGTCCATGAGATCACCCGTTTGCATCAACGCACCGTAGCCTGCCACCAGGGGGACTCTACTCATGGTGAATTGCAGCGATCGATGTTGTGTGGCCATTTGCGGGCTCAACACGATCCCCGTGGGAAGAGTCAGAACAACGGCGCATTCTGTGGGTGTCGTGAAAAATCTGCAACAGAGGTTCGTGGAACCTCGACGCGGAATTCCGGAGGGCGACCTCAATCGGTCGATACTGTGCCGCACGGGCTCGCAAAGCCGTTTCCGGGCTGCGGCACACGATTCCCGCTTGACGCTGCGCGAGCACCTGTCCAGACTCCCGAAGTCTGTTCCGTCTGTTTCCGGTTGTGAAAGAGAATCCAATGCGATCCATGCCGCGAGTGGTTTCGCTGGCCGTCCTGCTGCTGTTGATCATGATCCTGGGAACAACGTTCTTTCAGGTGATTGCTCCTTTCATGCTGCCGTTGTTCCTGGCTGGAATGACGGCGGTCGTGTGCCAGCCTTTGTACCGCTATTTTCTGAGCCGCACCGGAAACCGTCTGGGCATCGCGGCCGGGATTACGACCTTCAGCCTTATGGCGGCGATTCTTGTGCCGCTGGTCACAGGCGTGCTCATCGCCTCCTTGCAGCTGTACACCTTTGCCCACACCGTCTCCAATGACAAGGAATGGCAGAAGCTGCTCAGCAAAGTTCGCGTACAGGCACAATCCGGATCGGAAAGTGCTTTCGAACGGGCCGTGGAGTTTGGCAATCAGTTCCTGCCAGCAGAGAAGCAACTGAAGGCCGAGCAGGTTGCCGAACAGCTGAAAGTCCGCATTCGCGATTCGTTGAACAAGGTAGGAGATCGATCGCTGGGAGTTGCCGGAACCACAGTGGGGGTATTGGCCGGAGCCGCCGGTACGGTTGTGAAGTTCAGTCTGGGACTCGTGATTTTCGCTCTGGCCCTGTTCTACTTTCTGGCGGATGGCACCAACCTGTTGCGCGGGGCCCAACAATTGATTCCCGTTCACGCCGATTATCAGCGAGAACTCCTGGAACAGTTTGCGAAAGTGGTCCGATCGGTGGTGGTGGCGACGTTCCTGGCTGCGCTGGCTCAAGGTGTGGCGACGGCAATCGGCCTGTGGCTGCTGGGCTTCAGTCATGTGTTCGTGCTGTTCGTACTGGCCACACTGTTCGCCCTGGTCCCCTTAATCGGAACGTGGGTCGTGTGGATGCCGTGTGCCGCATCTCTGTTTCTGGAAGGGCATATTGGATCGGGGCTGTTTCTCGTCCTGTATGGCTCGGTGTTCGTGGGGACGCTGGACAACATTGTGCGTGCCTATGTCCTCAATACCGATACGAAACTGCACCCGCTGCTGGCGTTCATCAGTGTGGTTGGTGGATTGCAGGTGATGGGATTGTGGGGCGTGTTTATCGGACCGATCGTGGCGTCGTGTCTGCACGCTCTGGTCAAGATTTTCAATCATGAACTGTTCCAGCTCTCGAAAGATCGACTGTCGCCGGGATATGTCACCGCGACAGGCAGCGAAGCGGTGTTTGTTCCCGCTCCGCCCGATCAGGAACAGGCCTCGTCCAGCGCGGCTCCAGCGACTGCGGCGAGGGCTGGTGGTTCTGGCCCTCCGCAGCGTCCAGCGTCATCACCACCTGCTCCGTCCGGCAAATCGGCTCGCCGCCGAAAGCGGAAGTGAACGAGTTCCGGCGGTTATCGAATAGTTGAAACGAAGTCGGGAGTGCTGAAGTGAGAGCCGTGCTGCAACGCGTGAGCCGTGCCAAGGTCACCGTGGAAGGGGAGATCACCGGAGAAATTGAGCGTGGGCTGCTGGTCCTGCTGGGAGTGGCGACAACTGACACGCAACAGGATCTCGACTGGATGGTCAACAAGATCTGCGGCTTACGGATCTTTGAAGATGCCGAAGGAAAAATGAACCTCTGCGTGGATGAGGTTGGTGGAGAACTCCTTGTCGTCAGCCAGTTCACGCTACTGGGAGACGCCAGAAAGGGACGACGCCCCAGCTTCATAGAGGCGGCCCGCCCCGAGCAGGCGGAAGCGATGTACGATCAGTTTTGCGAGGCGGCTCGCTTGCGTGGGCTGACCGTTCACACAGGTCGCTTTCGCACGCACATGGATGTAGAACTCGTCAATGATGGTCCGGTCACGCTGATCGTCGACAGCCGCAGTTGAGCATGGTCTGAGCCATCCGTGACTGCTGCTGACAAATCGCCGCTGACAAACAGACATCCGCCAATGAAACAGGGGACACCATAATGGCGTCCCCTAAGTTCAAACTCTGAACCGACTGGCCCGAAGGACTCAGCCGATGGCGTTCAGACGTCCGGTGCTGTCACCGAATCGATCTGCCTTGGCCCCGACACGATCGATCATCGACAGGAACAGATTGCTCATCGGCGTTTCATCTTTGAGCTTGATGTGCCGCCCGGTCTGAATCGTTCCGCCGCCGTGTCCAGCGAGGATGATGGGCAGGTCTTCGTGGCGGTGGCGGTTGGCATCGGAAATCGCACAGCCGTAGAGAACCATTGAGTTTTCAAGCAGATTGCGATCGCCCTCTTTCACGTTCTTGAGCTGCTTCAGGAAGTACGCAAATTGCTCGACCATGTACTGATCGATCTTCTGCAACTGGGCGATCTTGTCCGCTTCGTCGCGGTGGTGCGACAACTGGTGGTGTCCCTCTTTGACTTCAATTTCCTTGAAGCTGCGATTGCTGCCTGAGTTGGCCAGCATGAACGTACAAAGTCGCGTGGTGTCGGTCTGGAAAGCCAGCACCATCAGGTCGTACATCAGTCGAACGTGCTCGGCGAAGTCGCGAGGAATCCCTTCCGGCGCGGGGCGGTCAGGAATCGCACGCTTGGCTTCGTCTGCCGATCGCTCGATCCGCTGCTCGATTTCTCGCACGCTGGTGAAGTATTCATCGAGCTTGCGGCGGTCTGTTTCCCCGACCTGCTTTTGCAGCCTCTTGGTGTCCTCGGCCACAAAGTCGAGAATACTCTGCCGATAGTAGTTGCGGCGGGCCACGGCCTTGGCATCTTCGCCGTTGTTGCCAAACATCCGTTCGAAGGCGGCGCGAGGATTGATTTCCTTCGCCATCGGCGTGGTGGCCGACTTCCAGGAGATGTTCGAAGTGTATGCACAGCTGTAACCGGAATCGCAGCGTCCCGCCTGACGACCGGCTTCGGTTCCCAATTCGAGCGATGGCAGTCGAGTCTGTTTGCCAATCTGGGAAGCGCAGAACTGATCGACCGACTGGCCGAGTTTGATATCTGCACCGTCGGTCTTGAACGGCTGTGAACTTGTCAAGAACGCTGCTGAGCAGCGGGCGTGGTCACCGGCTCCGTCGCCATTGGCGCGGGCTTTGTCGTGAGCCATTCCAGTCAACACGATCAAATCGCTTTTGACATCCTTCAGAGGCTGAAGCGTTTTCGGGAGCTGATAGTCCTTCCCCTCCTGCTCCGGCTTCCAGTCGGGCATGATCGCCCCGTTGGGAAAGAAGACGAAAGCCGCGCGGGTGGGGCTGGACACGCCAGGTGCAGCCCAGCCGGCCTGAGGCAGCATCGATTCGAGAATTGGCAGACCAAGAGTCACGCCAACGCCCTGGAGCAGGGTTCTACGAGAGAGCTGTTTCATCAATCATTCCTGGGTTGGATTTCCCCGACGCATGAGGAAGGGGCGACTTTGGACCACGCCGAGCACGAGGGTCTCAAACGTTTCATCCTTGTTGAGATCGTCCAGAATCTTGTCGATTGCACACTTATCTTGGAATTCTACACCGCGACCAAGCGCGAATGTAAGAAGTTTTTCAGCCAGGCAACGTCCGAACTGCTCTTTTCGCTTGCGGAGAATGGAAATCAGTTCGATCGGGCCGTTGAAGGACTCGCCAGTTGGGAGGACCCCCGAGGAATCAACCGGATGTTCGCCTTCCTTCTCGCGCCAGCGACCGATGGCATCGAAGTTCTGAAGTCCAAAACCGATGTCATCCATCAACTTATGACAGGAAGCACAACCCGGATCGGACCGGTGCAGCACCAACTGCTCACGGAAGCTGAGGTTCGGATTGGCCTGCTGGGTGTCTTCGAGTGCAGGCACAACGGGGGGAGCTTCTGGCGGAGGCGTCCCCAGCAGATTCTCGAGGACCCACTGTCCCCGTTTGACCGGTGAGGTGCGGTTGGGATAGGAGGTGAGCGTGAGAATGCTCCCCTGAGTCAGCAGTCCCGCGCGACGGCCATCGGTCAGCGTGACCTTGCGGAACTCGGGCCCCTTCACATCCGGAATACCGTAAAAGTTCGCCAAGCGCTCGTTGACGAAGGTGTAGCGGGCATCGAGCAGGTCGTAGATGCTGCGGTTCTCACGAACAGCGTTGCCGAAGAACAGTTCGGTTTCTTTCCAGAAATCCTGCCGCAACTGCTCGTTGAACATTGGAAAGATTTGTGGGTCGGGAGCCACCTCGTTGGTCGCGAGTTTTCGCAGGCCGAGCCACTGCCCCGAGAAGTTCTGGATCATGGCGTCCGACTTCGGGTCGGCCAGCATTCGCTTCGTCTGCTGAGCCAGCACGTCCGGATCGTGCAGCCGACTGTTGCCGGCAAGTTCCAGCAGTTCGGCGTCCGGCATACTGCTCCAGAGGAAGTAGGAGAGCCGCGAGGCAAGGGCAAAGTCGTCGATCGGAACTTCCT
This sequence comes from Planctomycetaceae bacterium, assembly GCA_020426515.1. Taxonomy (GTDB): domain Bacteria; phylum Planctomycetota; class Planctomycetia; order Planctomycetales; family Planctomycetaceae; genus JACKHO01. Next base: position 19,972 of record JAGQPW010000044.1, read on the forward strand.
TCTTGCCTGGAACGACCGACTGATCTTCCACGCGGAACAGGAAGTTGGGAGACACCAGCACGGCCTGGAGGACTACCTGCATGCCCATTTCAAACGGCTCGCCCTGCTCAACAGCCAGATCGACAAACCGGGCGTACTCGGCAATCTCGGCTTCTGTCACCGGTCGACGGAATGCACGAGGCAGAAAGTCACGCAGGTTGGACTGAGCCGCATCGCGCGGACTGACGCCATCGGTGGGAGTAACCTTCACCAGTTCGCGATGGGATGAGGGAAGTTCTTCGGGAAGCCCCAAGGGACCTTCAAGCTCAACCCAGTGCAGGTACATGTTCCGGTCGCGTCGTTTGGGGTTCTCCGCTTCCGGGTCGTAGAAGTCGTTGATGAACTCTAGCGCGAGACGCTGCTTGCCTTTCGATGTGTGAAACTGAACCTCAAAGTTCTTGGCCGTGCGGTCACCATCGACATCAAAGATCTGAATACTCTTGTCGCCCAGTTTCACCTGCAACTTGGCAACCTCGGTCCCGGCCTGCGATGCGGAGGCGCGGACGCGGAGCACGTAATCGCCATTGCTTGGAAAATCAAAGGTTTCGAAACCGGCACCTCGCGAGGCCATTGTCAGTCCGCCGTTATTCGGAGCGGCCGTCCCTTCCGTTTTCAGCTTGGCAGCATCAATGTGGCGTTCGATGGCGTCTGGATTGGCGGTGAGGATGGCTCGACTGGCGACCTGTTCGGCGGCATCGAGATATTTCTCGATCAGCAATGGAGGAACGGACAGGACATCGCCAATGTTGTCAAATCCGTAGCCAACATCGTCGGATGGGAAGTCATCGGCCGGGCGGAAGTCGACACCGAGCAGATCGCGGACGGTGTTGTTGTACTCGTTGCGATTGAGTCGATGGACCGTTACGCGGCCGGGGTCCTCCTGCAAATCGCAATTCACATAGAACAGCGCATAATCGAGAAAGTCCACAACCTGCTGTCGTTCAGCTTCGGTTGGCTGGTCAGAATCCGAAGGGGGCATTGCGCCGACCTTCACAAGATTGAAGGCTTTGTTCCACAGTTTGCGGTCGCTCTGAATGGATGCCAGATCGGAATACCGATGGAACTCGACCCCTTCTTCCTGAAAATCGGGGCCGTGGCAGTCGTAGCAGTATTTCTTGAAGAACGGCTGCACGTCTTTCGCGTAATCGAGCTTTGCCGCTGGTGGCAAGGATTCTTCTGCCGCCGCGAGTGTGGAGGACAGGGGGCCCTCGCCACTACCTGGGGAAAGGAACTGCACGACCAGTCCAATCACCAGCAGCAGTGCCAGGGCTGCGGACCCGATCCACAGCCAGGGAAGTCCCTTGCCCGACTTGCGGGACTTTCCTTTACCTTTGCCGCGTTTCTTACCCGACTTTGACTTGCTTCCTCTTTTCGATGTGGAAGGAAGCTCGAAGTCCGCTTCGGCTTCGTAGACCTCGTCATCGAATTCTTCGGAAAAGAAGTCGTCGGACAAAAAGTCATCAGCCGGGTCTGGCGCGGGAGCAGATTTTCGACGCGGTGCCTTCGAAGTCGCTCGCGCTGGTTTGCCGGCAGGTGGCTTGGCCCCGGATGTGGGCCGCTTCGTCGCTTTGGCTGGCGACGGTTTGCCCGTGGTTCCCTGTGGCGCGACTTTTTCGGCTACCGGGATAGGAACCCGATCGGCGACAGGGGTCGCCTTGGGAGGTTCGTTCCCGCTCTTCTGTTGAGGTTCAGCAGGAGCCGCAGGAATACGGAATTGAAACCGACAGGCAGCGTTCGGGCAGACCCCTCGTTTTCCGGCATCTTCGGCGCGAAGCTGGAAACGAGATCCACATTTGGGGCAGCGAACACGAAATGTCATGAGTGCACAACACAGTGGGCAGGAGAAGCAGCGCAGCACGCCGCTCCAGTCGCATGAGGCAGGAGACGTATTGTATTCGTTTAATGTGAGAATTGTCCAATCGGGAATTCTGTTCGGAGACCTGTTCAAGCGCCTCAAAGACAGAGAGAATGCACGCACGCGCGTCTTGGGGCCGAGCACTAGTGATCAAAGAAACAGGCAGAACACCATGTCCGAGTTGTATGCCGGAGTCGATCTGGGGGGCACATCGATCAAATGTGCCTTGGCGGGAGCGGACGGTGAAATTGTTTGCCAGCGCAGCATTCCGACGGAATCCCATGCCGGACCGAATTCTGTTCTGATGCGAATTGCCGAACTGGTGAATGAGATGCAGGCTGAAGTTGGGCAGTCGATCTCAGCCGTCGGCATGGGGGTTCCGGGACTCGTGGACGTGGAGCGAGGTGTCACCCGCTTTCTGCCCAATCTGACGACCCACTGGGAGAATGTTCCCGCCGGGGACATTCTGTCGGCCGCGATTGGCTGCCCCGTGAAGCTGCTGAACGACGTGCGGACCGCCACATTAGGTGAACTTGCGTTTGGCCGCGGACGTGAAGTCGACACCATGGTGTTTATCGCGATTGGGACCGGAATTGGCGGAGGCGTGGTCATTGACGGCAAACTGCGTCTCGGAGCCCTGGGCGCAGCCGGCGAGTTGGGGCATCAGACGATCGACCCGAATGGCCCGCTGTGCGGTTGCGGAAATCATGGTTGCCTGGAGACCCTGGCCAGCGGAACGGCATTGGCAGCCGAGGGCATTCGATTGATGCTGATGGGGCTGGCTCCAACGCTGCACGATCTGGTCGATGGGGATCCGGCCCGGGTCACTGCGGAACTGATGTCGCAGGCTGCTTTGTCCGATCCCCCGGTACTGGATGCGATTTACGGAGCCGCAGACGACATTGGGACCGGCGTGGCCAACGTGATGGTGACGTTGCATCCCGAACTGGTCATTCTCGGAGGCGGTGTTGCGAACATTGGCGATGTCCTGTTCGACCGTGTCCGTGCTCAGGTCATCCGTCGGGTCCGCATGATCTCTCCGGACACAGTACGAATTGAGCCCTCGGATCTCGGCAGTCGCGCGGGCGTACTGGGAGCGATTGCCCTGGCGTCACGCGGATTGGGGACCGGTTGACGCCAGACGTGGAGAACGTCAAAGCGCCCGCCCGATCTGAGTGGCGGAATTCTCCAACGCTCGGCACGAGAAACGCGTACCTGCTGGACGTGGAATTCCAGTTGCGCGCACAATCCGAGGGACGGTCGGTCGTCGCGTCCCCTCACGGCAATACTCGTCACTTTGGAGTTGCAGATGCCCCTGATATTCAATCGCCGACGAGGCTTCACGTTGATTGAGCTGATCGTGGTGATGGCCATTATCGCCATTCTGGTGGCTCTGCTGTTGCCCGCCGTACAGCAGGCGCGCGAGGCGGCCCGACGGACACAGTGCAAGAACAACCTGAAGCAGCTGGTCCTGGCAATGCACAACTACCTTGATATGCACTCCACGTTCCCGCCGGGATACGTGGCCCGGAACGTCGTGCCACTGGACCCGCCCGCGCTGGAAACCGGCAGTGGGTTTGCCTGGGGAACGCTGCTGCTGTCGTTTCTTGATCAGGGGCCACTGCTGGGAGGAATTGACTTAAATGCAGATTCCATGCTGCCGGCGAACGTCGCGATCGGAAATAACTCGATTTCCACGATGCTCTGTCCGTCGGATCATTCTCCGCTGACTTTCTCCGTGGGAGATGGCAACTCGACCTACACACTGGCCCGTGCCAACTATGTCGGCATGTACGGTTTTGGTGACATCAACATCGCCCCGGGAGCACCACAGGGACCGGGAATTCTGTATCGCAACAGTTGGACTCGCACCTTTGATATTCGGGATGGAATGTCCAGCACGGTGATTCTGGGAGAACGTCAGGGGCAGCAGAATCAGACTTCGGGAACGACTCCACCGACATTCTGCGATGCCACCTGGTACGCCGTGATTCCCGGTGTGACTCGCCCACGTCAGGACGGCAGCCTGGAGAGCGGCGCGCATCTCGCGCTGGGGAGCACCGGCTACCGGGACGCGGCACAGGTGGATCACTTCTTCCCGATCAACAGCGGGAAAGGGAACTCACCAAGCTCAGCACCGGGGCTGAGCACCTTCTCCAGCCCGCATGTTGGAGGTTGTCAGGTGGCCCTGGCGGACGGCAGCGTCCGTTTCATCAGCGAGAACCTGGACCCTGACATCTGGCAGTTGCTGTCGCAAATGGCGGACGGAATGCCAATCTCCGAATTCTGAGTTGACGGGAATTCTCCTTACAATCCGCTGACTTTCTGTGGCTTGCCTTGCGTGTCTCAGCAGCGCCCTGCATCGCATTTCGGGGAACGTGGTGGCCCGCGTGAATCGCTGTTTGACACTCGCAGTTTGCCCGCGTAGAGTGAATGCGGTGGGCGCCGTCTTTGTTTGAATTATCAGAGCACCTGATCCAAGCCCCAATCGTTCTGCGATTCTGAGAAGGAACTTGCGATGTTTGGAGAACTGTTGCCACGTGGGGGGGGCGATCCCATTCCACTGCTGCAGAAAAAACTGCTGATTGGCCGACGCAGCAGCTGTGATATTGTGCTGGAGTTTCCGAACGTTTCTTCGCATCACTGCGAGCTGGAATTGATTGAAGGCCACTGGCAAATTCGTGATCTGAACAGCAGCAACGGTGTGAAGGTCAATGGCGAACGCTGCGTCGAAAAGTGGCTGGCTCCTGGAGATGAAATTTCCGTTGCCAAACATCATTTCGTGATTTCTTATCAGCCCACAGGCGAGACTCCGCTGCCCGTGGAAGAGGCTGACCCATTTGCAATGAGTCTGCTCGAAAAAGCCGGACTGCAACGTCGGCAGTCCGAACGCCGTCATAATCCGCTGCCGCCACCTTCGAAGAAGCCCGGCAGCGGTCCGCAAAAGTTCTCTGATGAAGAGGACTCCGCACTGCAATGGCTGAACGGTGATTGACAATCGTGGGGGCAAATAAAAAGAAACGTCAGAAGGTTCGAGTGCAGTTTCACAAGAATCGTGAAGCCAAGGCTCGCATTCAAAACCTGACGCGGAAAGTCGAAGACGACCTGCACGATGCCGACTTACTCGCCGGTCAGGAACGCCTCACCGGGAAGGGCCATGTTTCCCGGTATCGGACCATCATCGCAGAAGTCGACGAAACCTCAGGTGAGGCGCGGATCGAAGTCGATCTCGCGCGCTGCCAAAGCGGGCGCGTACTCTCGTGCATTGGATCGAACAACTGCCGGGTTCAGGCGGCTGATGGCGGAATCGTGAATTGCTCGGTTCGTCGAGTGGTCCGGACACTCACCCGAGATGCACGGAGTGCCGTCGTCGCGGGAGATCTGGTTCACTTTTCGCTGTCCGATGATGGCACCGGGGTCATCGAACGAGTGGAGCCTCGCCGAACAACATTGTCGCGCGGCAGTCGGCGGTTTGCTCACGTGATTGTTGCAAATGTCGATCAGGCGGTCATTGTCACGTCGACCGCTGAGCCACACCTGAAGCCGGCATTGATAGATCGATTCCTGTGCAGCACCGGAAAAGGGGGCATCGAAGGAATCGTCTGCATCAACAAACTCGACCTTGGCAATGCCGCCGGTCTGCAACCACTGGTGGGGCAGTACGCACAACTGGGCTACCGCGTAGTGCTGACAAATGCGTTGACCGGTGAGGGAATTGACGTCCTGCGTGACATGCTGATTGGTCGCGAGACAGTTTTTGCCGGACAGAGCGGGGTCGGAAAGTCGTCGCTGTTGAACGCGGTTCAGCCCGGACTGGGACAACGCACCGCGGAAGTGAGCGAGGATTCGCAAAAAGGTCGACACACGACGCGAGTGACCGAACTGATCGCGCTGCAGGGCGGCGGCTGGGTCGTTGATACTCCCGGAATTCGGCAGCTCCAGTTGTGGGACGTGCAGACAGAAGAAGTGGAAGGGCTGTTCCTCGAATTCCGCCCCTTCGTCACACTGTGCCGATTTCCCGACTGCAGCCACACGCATGAGCTGGACTGTGGCATCAAACAGGGATTGGCCCTGGGGATGATTTCTCCACTGCGTTACGAAAGCTTTCTGCGGATCACGTCGGGGAATGAGGACAGCCTGTTCTCATTCGCAGATTGGAACAAACGGTAATCAGCCGCATATTCGGTGACACCGGACCGCCTGTGGCGCAATTGCGCTGGACTCGTGTGCGTGACTGCAGATTCAACTGGTCTGCGGTTGCTGGTGTTGGTCACACTTCGCACACGCATCCAACTGACATTCGCGTCCCTCAACACATCACAAACGCATGGCTTCTGCGGACAAAGTCCGTCGACTCCTCGATCTGCTCGACCGACTTCAGTCGGGCCGCGCCCACAATACGGGCGAACTGGCAGACTTTTGTGGTGTCAGCCGCAGAACGGTCTTTCGCGACCTGAAGACGCTGCAGGATTCCGGAGTGCCGGTGCTCTATGACTCCCAGAAGCAAGGCTACTGGATTGCCGCAGGAACGTTTCTGCCGCCCACAGACCTGACGCTCTCGGAAACACTTTCACTGCTGATCGTGGCTCAGGAACTGGGTGACTTCTCGCGTGGCATCCCGTTTCAGGAATCGGCCCGCGATGCCGCGATGAAGCTGCTCAGCAATCTTCCGGGACAATTGCGGCAGCATGTCGGCGAAGTTGTCGAAACGGTTCAGATTCGCACCGAGGCGCAGCCGGAACTGCAGGGTCAACGCCGCCACTACGAGCACGCATTGCAGGCAATTGAACGACACCAGAAAATGCGGCTGTGTTATGGCAGCCTCGCGGAACGTAAGGAAATTCGCACGCTGGTCAGTCCATACCGGCTCGTGTTCATGCGACGGTGCTGGTACATCATCGGGCGTTCGTCGCTGCATCGCGCGGTCCGAACGTTCCATCTCGGACGCATTGTCGAGTCGGAGCTGACGGACGACCTTTATGAAATTCCACCGCGGTTCAGTCTGAAGCGTTACCTCGGGAATGCCTGGCACCTCATCTGTAATCGCAGCCAGCGGTGTGATGTGGTGATTCGCTTTCAGCCACTGGTGGCAACCAATGTTTCCGAGGTCTCCTGGCACGCCACGCAGCTGCTGCGCTGGAATGCAGATGGCACCATGGACTTCATGGTAACCGTTGATGGCCTGCAGGAAATTGTATGGTGGGTGCTGGGATATGGAGACCAGGCGGAAGTGCTGCAGCCACCGGAATTGCGGAGCATGCTGCAACATCATGTTGAGCGTATGGCGATGACGTACGGCGTGCTTCCGACAACAACGACCGACGAAACTTCACCGAAGCTGCCAGCAAAGCGGAAACGAAAAGCCCGAAAGACCGCCTCTACCCGCAATTCGAAGACAGCGAAGAAGAAGTCTCGAAAGAAGTCAGCGAAATGGACGGGACCAACGTCGCCAAAGAAGGCTCGCGGGTCGCGACGAAAATCATCCTGAGCTGCGCTCTGGCAGTACGCTACGGAACCAGAAACTCCGACATGACAGTGTCGGCCACGAAGCGGCCTTCCCGCGTGAGCCGAATGGACTGGTCAGTGGCTTCCAGCCAGCCGGTCGCCACAAATTGATCGAACGCAATGGGCGATAACTCGCGAACGTCGCGTCCGAAACGAGACTGGTAGTGTGAACGGTCGATGCCTTGCACCTGCCGGAGTCCGAGCATCACCGCCTCCCGCGCAGCGAGATCGGCATCAAGAGTTTCGCTCTCCATGATCCCTGATTCGCCATTGAGAACTCGACGAATCCAGGTGGTCACGCTGCGATGATTCAGATGCCGCTGCCGGCCATCGAACCCGGCGGCGCCTGGGCCAAAACCAAAATAGGGTTCGGCCCGCCAGTAGGTCTGATTGTGCCGACACTCGAATCCTGGACGGGCAAAGTTGGACAGTTCGTACTGGTTCAGTCCTGCGGCCGGGAGTTGCTGCATGCCTTGCGAATACATCTCTCGTTCGAGTTCTTCATCGGCTCGCTTGAGGTCCCCCTTGTTGAGCCGTCCCCAGAACGTGGTCCCCTTCTCGAATGTCAGGCCGTACGTGGAAACGTGCTGAGGATTGAGAGCGAGCGTGGCTGCGAGCGATGCATTCCAGTCCTCCAGCGACTGGCCGGGAACTCCATAGATCAGATCAATCGCCGCGTTGGCAAATCCCGCCTGCCGAAGCTGATCGACAACTCTGGCCACATCCTGCGGTGAATGGTCCCGTTCCAACACTTGCAGCGTTTCCTGTTGGAAGGCCTGCACTCCAAGGCTGATTCGGTTGACGCCGAACTGTTGCAGGACATCCATGCGGGAACGATCGAAACCAGCCGGGTTCGCTTCGACACTGAATTCCGCGCCGACTTCAAGTGGCAGCCATGCCTGCAGCAGGGACAGCAACCGCTCCAGTGCCGGAACAGGGAGGTAGGTGGGCGTGCCGCCCCCAATGAATAACGTCGAAACGGGACGCGGTGACTTCAACTCCCGTCGCAGCTCACACTCAATGGCGTCCAGATAGGCGTGCATGAGGTCGTTGCGGCCAGCCACCACCGTAAAGTCGCAATAGCCACAGCGGTGCACACAGAAAGGGACATGCACATAAGCAGCGCGAGTGATCACGTCCGGGCCAACTGGCACTGAATGTCTCCGAGTCAACCGGCGATTAGAAGGCCGCTAGAATTCGCGACGCTGCCGAGACGACGGGATATTCATGGCCTTGCGGTACTTTGTGACGGTGCGGCGGGCCAGGTTGAACCCATGATCTTTCAGAGCATCGACGATGGCATCATCGCTGAGAGGATTGCTCTTGTCCTCTCCGTCGACAACTTCCTTGAGCTTACGGCGGATATTTTCCCAGGCGACATCTTCACCGTCCGCCGTCTTGGTTCCGCCACCAAAGAATCGTTTGAGTGCAAAAATGCCTCGTGGTGTCGCAATGAATTTATCATCGACAGCACGGGAAACGGTCGTCACATGCACGCCAACGACATCGGCCACGTCCTGCATTTTCAGGGGACGAATATGTTCGGGGCCGTAGTCGAGGAAGTCCGTCTGCTGATCGACGATCGACTGGGCCACCCGTTTGAGGGTGTTGTATCGCTGTTCGATGGCATCAATCAGCCACTTGGCCGATTCGACTTTCTTCTTGATGAACTCCCGTGTTGCTGCATCAGGATTCTGCTCGAGCATCCGCATGTAGCGGCGGTTGAGCCGCAACTGCGGGACGAATTCGTCGATCAGCTGGACGACGTAATTGCCTTCTTCGTTCTTCTCGACACGCAAATCCGGCGTGATGGAGCGGACTGTGGGAGAATCGAAACCGCGTCCAGGGAACGGATTGAGCGTTCGCATCTGCTCGATGGTGACCTTGATGTCTTCCATCGAGTAACCGGTTTTTCGCTCAATGAGTGGCAACCGGTTATGGATGATATCGTCGAGGTGGTTGGAGATGAGGGTGATTAACATCTCCCGCAATGGGGTCTCGGGAGTAATCTGCAGCAGCAGACATTCCTTGAGATCGCGTGCACCGACGCCAGGTGGGTCGAGCTGCTGGACGAGTCGCAGTGCCAGCTCGGCATCGTCCATGGATATGCCGCCGAACACTGCGGCCAGTTCGGGCAACGAACTGGGCAGGCGGCCATTCTCATCCAGATTGTGAATCAGATAATCGCCAAAGGCTCGCAAATGGCGGGGAGCATCGCAGTGAAACTGTTCCAGCAGATGTTCGTGCAGCGTCTGCGGACGATTCTCGGCATTGGCCATCCGATCATTCGCGCGATCCAGATCGTCCTGCATCTGGTTGGCGGACGGTTTCGATCCGGACGTGTAGTTGTCTTCGGGCCATTCCGAAGAAATCTCCATCAACCGTTCGAAATCGGAAGCGTTGTTGTTTTCATCGGTGACGAGCTCGCGCCGGTCGATCTCTACCTGCGGCGTTTCCACTTCATGCTGTTCGGGTTCTGGATCAGCCTCGCGTTCGTTGCGAACCTGTTCCAGAACAACATTCTCAGCGAGTTCCTGATCGATGCGTTCCTGTAGTGCCATCAGCGGCAGCTGCAGGATCTCCATCGATTGAATCATGCGCGGCGCCAGCTTCATTTGCTGGCTCATTCGCATTTGCTGCGAGACGTTGAGATGCATGATTCTCGGGGGATGTTGTGAATGACATGAAACGCCCGGAAGTCAGGGGCCCACTGGAGTTTGGCTGCCGTCGCGTACCAATGCGACTGAACTTTACTCTGGGAGCGGCATTTTTCCGGTGTTCGGGTAGTCGTTTCGGGTTACAGGGAAAATGTGCAACGTCAGTGAAATTTCGGGGTCAGGTTGAGGGATAATGGTTGACATCGTTCAAAACGTTTGACGCCCCCTCAGGGCGTCGGACAGCATTTCTTTATTGGCAAACTCCAGCACGCTTCCAGTCGCAATTCCGCGGGCCAGTCGCGTGATTCTGACCGGCTGCCCCTCCAGCAGGTTGGAGATAAACAGCGCAGTGCCATCCCCTTCCAGCGTCGGATTCGTGGCCATCACCAGTTCCTCGACGCCATCCTGGCGGATCCGTCGCATCAGTGCGGAGATGGTCAGATCGTCCGGGCCCACACCATCCAGAGGCGCCAGATGGCCTCCCAGCACATGATAGGTGCCTTGAAAGGCAGAGGTCGCCTCCAGGGAGTTGACGTCTTTGGGCTGTTCGACAATGCACACCAGCTTGCGGTCGCGACGGGGATCGCTGCAGATGTGGCACACTTCGCGGTCAGTCAGGTTGAAGCAGACCGTGCAGCGTCGAATGGAGCGTTTGACTTCCCGTACGGCATCGGCGAGAGCCATCGCCTCCGCCTGAGAACAGCTCAGGATGTGGTTTGCCAGCCGTTCGGCCGACTTGCGTCCAATCCCCGGCAACAGCGCAAACTGATGCACCAGTCGACCGACGGCAGGGCCGAACGGGTGCTGATCAATTTCGAAGGGCTTGGTGGACATATTCGGTGCTGCTATGGGGCGTAAAAGTGCATCTACTGCTGGCGGAGTGTGTCCTGTGCTCAGCCCAGGAACTTGTCGAGTCCGGGCAGGCCCAGCCCCGAGGTCAGCTGCGACAATTCGCGAGCCGTCGCCTCGCGGGCTTTCTCCAGGGCGGAATTGCACGCGGAAAGGATGTGCCCTTCCATGATTTCCCGATCGGCGTTCATCAACGCATCGTCAATGCGAACGCTCAGGATTCGATGGTCGCCACTGGCCTCGACCTGAACACGGCCTTCGGCCGCCTCGCCCTGCAGCCGCATTTCGGCCAAACGGGACTTCATGTCCTGAGCCTGATCCTTCAGCTCCTGAGGGTTACTCAGCAGCCGGGCCATTTGTGCAAGTCCTTGAAACATCGCATTCCATCCGTAGGTTGCGGCTTACTCGTCGTCGATGATTTCTTCCTCAGGCTCGACCGTCACCGTGGGGGCGACGAGGACCTTTCGCACTTCAACGACTTGTCCACCAAAAATTGCCACGGCCTGCTGAACAAATGGATCGTCATCCACGACCGAGGTTCGCGTTCGCTCCGAGGCAGATTGCGCCGGACGCGGACTGGTGGGTCTTGGGGCTGCCACCGGGGCTGAATGATCAACCACCAGCTTGCAACTGACTTCCCGTCCAGCAAGTTGAGCCACCAGCGTTTCCAGTTTCTTGGAGTTCGCAGGCAACTCGAAGTAATTCTTACTGAATTCGTAACGCTTCGGGAAGGTGACTTGTAGCAGGTTTGGCCCAGAAATTGCTATGCCACTTGCATTCTTGAGCTTTGATGTAATGGTATCTGGTGCCGTACTCAAGAGTTGTGCCCAAAACGCATCCACCGAGTCAGAGGTCAGTTCCATCGGCTGAACCTGCGGCTCAGCCACGGCAACCGCCGATGTCTCCACAGGTGTCGAGTGTCTTGCCTCGGCAGCTGGAACCGTGGGGGCGGGAGTTACCGGTCTGGGGGGCGGTTCAACGTTTTTTTTTGATGGAGCCTGCGTTGGAGGAGGCGCGGCTGCCGAGGGTCTTGCAGGTGCCGCTGGTCGAGCCTGTCCCGCAGAGATGCCGCTGATCGCTTCACCCGAGGCCGCCTGCTGTACCAGCGCTGCCAGGTTTTCAAGATCTTCCAGCAGTGACATCCGCACGATGGCCAGTTCGAGCAGGGCCCGGGCATAATTGACCCGCTGCATCCTCGCTTTTGTTTCCGCCAGCATTTGCATGGCGGCCGTGATCGTCTGAAGCCCCCAGCGCTGAGCCTGCGAAGCGACCCGCTCTCGCATGCGTTCTCCGACGGATGTCAGAGGCACACTGTCCGCACCGACAGCGGCAATCATCAAGTCGCGCAGGCAGTTGAGTAACTGGTCGCTGAAGCTGCCCAGCTGCACTCCTTCCTGCATTGCCTGCTCAACGAACGTGAGAGCATCGGTCTGTCGACGGTCGATCAGGGCATCAATCAGATCCAGCAGCCGGTCATCCGGGGCCGTTCCCAACAGGCGATGGACATCATCAACACCAATCTGATCTCCACCGAACGCCAGCAACTGATCGAACAGTGATTGACTGTCCCGCATCGACCCCGCAGCCCGGCGGGCGACCAGTTCCACGGCATCGGGAGAAACTTCGCGACCTTCGGCTTCCGCAATCTGCTGCAGCCGGAGCACGATGCTGTCGGAGGCGATCGTCCCAAAGTCGAACCGCTGGCAGCGGGACAGAATTGTATCGGGCAGCTTATTGGGCTCTGTGGTGCAGAACACGAATTTCACGTTCGGAGGCGGCTCTTCCAGGGTTTTCAGCAGCGCATTGAACGCTTCCTTGGTAAGCATGTGAACTTCGTCGATGATGTACACTTTGTACGGGGACCGCATCGACCGCACGTTGACATTGGCCCGCAGCTGACGAATGTCATCAATCCCGCGGTTGGAGGCTCCGTCGATTTCCAGCACATCGACATCACTTCCCGCGCCGATTCCATCGCACACATCGCAGGCGTTGCAGGGAATTCCATCCTTGGCGTTCGGGCAGTTCAGCGCCTTGGCGAAAATGCGGGCCGTCGAGGTCTTGCCGACGCCGCGAGCCCCGGTAAACAGGTAGGCGTGCGCAACTCGCCCGGCCCGAATCGCATTCCGCAATGCCTGCCCGACATGCTGCTGGCCCACAACGTCTTCAAACGTCTGTGGCCGAAACCGTCGTGCCAGTACCGTGTATTGAGGTCGTTGATCCACCACGCCTGTTGATCCTCCAGCCTGAAAATTCGCTCCAGTTCTCCATGATAACCGGGGAGCGTCTCGATGGGCAGTGGGGGGAGTCCAGACTTGAGAGACGAGAGGTGCGTGTGTGCGGCTGGCCTCTCGCCCGACTCCCCTCTTGACCTATCCGCCTGCTGGGTCGATAGTTCATAAACCGCGTCAGTTCAGCGAACGCAGGTCAGCTCATGGGACTTCGTCAGAATCTGGAACAGGAACTCGAAACGCTCTACAAGGCGGGCGGACCGCTTCCGGCTGCGCTGGTTGCGACTGAGGCATCCGGAATCCGGCTGAGGCTGGATGTGACGACCATCGACCTGCTGGGATGTGCAGTCTCCGGGCTGGAGCTGTTCGTGCCGCAACTGCAGCAGGCGGCGTTTGACGTGCTCAAACAGTGGGCTGAAAAGTTGAGTCAGCGGATCACGTATCTGCTTGAACAGATGGCTCCGCTGGAATTCGACGAGGAGGCCCAGCAGGTGCTGATTCGTTCGAAGTCACCCGACCAGCTTGCCGACGGAGCCCAGTATTACGAGGTCATTCTCTCGCAACAGGGGGCGGGCACCTTTCTGCTGAAGCGTTATCGCTCGGTAAAGGGGCAGCCGGGACGCACGGCCGTCGATATGCTGCTCACCCGTGAAGTCATCCTCAAACTGGTGGACGACCTGCAGGCGACCATTCCGTAGCATCAGGTACGCTGCGGTCGACCCCCTCGACGGTCTGCGTCCCCAACATTCCGCGAGGCTCCCTGAAGTCTCGCACTTTTTCGATTCGGATTCTCATGCGACAAGTACTGTTTGAAGTCTGGCTGCAGCAGCCCTGGGCGGGATGGACGCCTCAACCTCTCGGCGTAGAACGTCTGGGAGCAGGCTGGGTCCTGCTGGCGCTGGGCGTGCTCTACGGCCTGGTGCAGGCGGCTCTCGGCCATCGCCAGTTGCTTAAGCCGTCGGCGGCCTGGTCGCCCTGGATCATCGCACTGATTGGCGTGACATTCGCCGGACCAATATTGCCAATCGTCGGCTTTCCGGTGTTTGGCTATGGCGTGATGGTGCTGATTGGCTTCCTGTGCGGCATCGGGTTTGCGCAGTACCGGGCGAAACAGGTCGGGATGAATCCGGAAGTGATCATGGACCTGGCCTTCTGGATCCTGCTGGCGGGAATTGCGGGCGGGCGCATGGCGTATCTGGCACAGTACCATCGCGAAGTCTTCAATTCGTCCAGCACGCTGCCGCAACAACTGTTTGCCGCAGTCAACCTCACTCAGGGGGGGCTGGTGCTGATTGGAGCGATGTTTGGAGCCGCACTTGGCTTCATGGTGTTTTGTCGACTTCGCAAAATCACCGCGTTGCCGCTGCTCGATGTCATTACCCCGTCGATTTTTATCGGGGTTGGATTTGGTCGCATCGGCTGTCTGCTGAATGGCTGCTGCTTTGGCGATCGCTGTGACCTGCCCTGGGGAATCGAATTTTCGCAGGGGAGCACTACGTTCAACATTCTGGCGATGCGAGGTTTCGTCGACCCGCACGCCGCTCACACCATGCCGCTGCATCCCACGCAAATTTACAGTTCACTGAACGGCTTCATTCTGGCTTTCGCGACAGCGCAATACTTCTGGTACCGGCGGTTCGCGGGCGATGTGTTTGCCCTGGGCTGCCTGCTGTACCCGATGACCCGCATTATGCTGGAGTTTCTGCGGGCCGATGAAATGGGACAGTTCGGCACCAGCTTCACCATTTCGCAATGGTACAGCGTGGGGATCTTCTGTTTTGGCCTGGGCCTGCTGGCATACAACCGCCTCGTCCGACGTCAAAGCTCCGACACCCCACCCGCCGTATCGCCCGGAACACCTTCGGCCCAGCCGGGGTAAGTCGTTCGGCGAGGCACCACCAGATCGCCTTGCCGACCTTCTGAGGGATTTCCCGCGTGCGGCGGTGGCGAGGGGGCCACGACCGGCCTATAAAACCCGCAGTGAATTCGCACGCCGCATTTGAACCTGCTGACCTGGATGTTTCCCATGGGTTTCCCTGTTGATCTCTCCGCTCGCTTCCTGCACGTCATTGTGGCTGTCCTGCTGGTTGGGGGAGCGATGTTTACCCGCTTCGTGCTGATGCCCGCCGCTGCGGAACTCCCGGAAGACGAACACACCAAGCTCAAGGAACGGATCGCCAATCGCTGGAAGCGGTTCGTAATGCTGGGCATCCTCGTGCTGCTGGTCACCGGCTTCTACAACTACCTCGCTGTCACCGCCCCGGCTCACAAGGGAGACGGCAAGTACCACATGTTCATGGGCATCAAAATGCTCCTGGCGTTTGTGGTCTTCTTTCTGGCTTCGGCTCTTTCGGGGCGTTCCAAAGCCCTGGAATTCTTCCGCCGCGATGCTGGCAAGTGGCTGCTGGTGCTGATCCTGCTGGCCAGCGTGGTGATCGGCCTGGGCAGCCTGCTCAAAATTCGCGGCAACCCAAATGCTCCCGCCGCAGTTGTCGCGACACAAGAAGAATCGAATTAGCTGACGCAACCAGGGCAGCAACTCCGCCATTACTCTATCTTTGACCGCAACGTCGGTTGATTCAGCCCTCCTTCCGGAGTCATTGACAACTCCGACGCAAAGCCTGAAAACTGGTTCCTCAACAGGGGACTGGTCGTGTTTCAGTTTGGTCAAAGGAAGTTTCAAAATGGTATATCGTGCTTGGCTGCTGGTTGGACTGGGGATATTCCTTGGAGCTGCGTCTTCGGCGGAATGTCGGGCTGCTGAACCGGCAGACGCCACAGTCGCTGCGAAGGACCTGCGGATTGGAAACCTGCGGGTAAACAAGGTTCTGTTTCTGGGGAACAGCATCACGCTGCATGGGCCTGCTCCAAAGATTGGCTGGCACGGAAATTGGGGAATGGCGGCCAGTGCGCTGGAGAAAGACTATGTCCATTTGCTCGTGGCAAAGATCGCCAAGAGTGCCGGTGGGCAGCCAGAAGTAAAGGTTCGGAACATTGCCACCTTCGAACGTTCGCTGGATGCGGGCCAGCTGGCCGAAGACCTTAAGGATGAACTCGCATTCAACGCCGATGTTGTCATCGTGGCAATTGGCGAGAACGCTGCCGGTCTCACCACCGATGAGGACAAGGCGCGATTCTCAACCGCGTTCGCCGCACTGCTCGCCGAACTCAAAAGTCATGGCAACCCGACCATCTTCGTCCGCAGTCAGTTCTGGGCCAATACTCCCAAAGATCAGCGAATGAAGCAGGCCTGCCTCGACGCGGGCGGTACATACATCGATATGAGTCCGCACAGTTCCGACAACGCGAACTACGCGCGGTCCGAACGTGAATTCGAACACGCGGGTGTCGCAAATCATCCCGGCGACAAAGGGATGCAGGTCCTTGCCGACGAAATCTGGAAAGCCATCAAGGCCCGCAGCCTGGCTGAGCAGACACCGCAGGATTGAGCGACCACGGGCCGAGGGCCCCGTCTCAAACTCAGGAGGGTGGCTGGGGTCGGGTTGCTGACCCAGCGCTTCAATACCACACGGGGTTCTCCTGCAACCTGCCCCCAGTGGAACGTCACCAAATGGGGGCAGATCGTCGGTTGCTCATCCAGCAAGAGCCATTTTCAATAACGACAATTGGCCACCACCACCCCGCCGATCGCCATTCGACGTCAGTCCGCAAGCTTGATGAAGGCCACGGCGTTGTTGTTGTTCATCGGGATGATGAGCTGCTTGTGCTTGGGGTCGTAGCCCATGGAGGCAGCGCTGGGGATACCAGCAGCAATGACTTTCGCGGGCTGGCCGGGACGAATTTCGGAGACGCTGCCGAAACGCACGCTGCTGACGTATTTCGTTCCATCCTCAAGGATCACCAGTCCATCGTTGCCACCTTCGGCAGCATGTTCGGTGCGGATCAACTTGCCGGTGGCGGGGTCAAAGGTCATCACATCGTTGTTGCCCACGTTTACGACGACCACGTTCCCCTCCTGGTCGATGGCGACACCATTGGGGGTGTCGAGCGGTTTGCCATCCACGAAAATGGACACCTGGCCGTCCGGTGTAATCTTGTAAACACG
>JAGQPW010000450.1 GCA_020426515.1 Planctomycetaceae bacterium
GACATGGTCGCCGTTTACGACGCACTCAAGGGGAAAGGCCGCTATATGTTTGCGGCGACGTTCGGAAACGTCCACGGGAGCTACAAGCCCGGAGCGGTCAAGCTCCGACCGGACATTCTCAAGAGTGGGCAGGATGCAGTCATTGCCAAGTACGGGAAGGAAGCGGAATTCGATCTCGTCTTCCATGGAGGCTCGGGGACCCCGCTGCACGAAATCCGCGAGACGTTGGCATACGGCGTGGTGAAGATGAACATCGACACCGACACGCAATATGCCTTTACACGTCCGGTGGCCGACTTCATGTACCGCAACTACGACGGCGTCCTCAAGATTGACGGCGAGATTGGAAACAAGAAGCAATACGATCCGCGTGCTTACCTGAAGGAAGCCGAAAAGGGTGTCGCCAACCGCCTCGGCGTCGCCTGCGATGACCTCTGTTCTTCCGGGAAGACCCTGTTCCGGAAGTAAGCGGGGGTCCGGACTCAAGTCACTTCACCTCAAGCAGCTGGGATTCCCAAATTCTCCGGCTGCTTTTCTTTTGTTCAGACACAAATTCGGATGGAGAATTT
>JAGQPW010000451.1 GCA_020426515.1 Planctomycetaceae bacterium
CCTGTCTCTTCATCGGTCAGCACCGTCTGCCGTGGACGTTGGTTGATCAACTGAAGAGGTTCGCCTCTTCGAGCGTTCTTTCCCTGCGAACTCATCTCAGGGAGCGTCACACACAACACACACAGGAGTTTACAGAATGTTGCGTCAACTGCTTAACGATGAAGCTGGCTTCATCGTCTCGGCCGAGCTCGTCCTCGTTGCCACCATCCTCGTGATCGGTCTGATCGTTGGTCTGAGCGAAGTTCAGCACGCCATCAACACCGAGCTGAACGACGTTGCCGATGCGATCGGTAGCCTGAACCAGAGCTACTACGTGTCTGGTTTCCACAAGGACAGCGACTTCGGTCGTGGTGTTCACGCCTTCACCCGCGGTTCGGCTTTCGCTGACGTCACTGACGATTGCGACAACAACCAGTGCGACATCACTTGCGATGCTCCACAGCCTGAAGGTCCAAAGCGCATCCGTCGCTAAGTTCTCAGCTCAAGTGAGTTGAATTGAACATCGTGGGGAGGCGGCAGGTTCCTGGAATCTGCCGCCTTTCTTGCGATTGCGGGATCGCCAAAGG
>JAGQPW010000452.1 GCA_020426515.1 Planctomycetaceae bacterium
CGCTGTTCGCGCAGAAGCACTTCGGGATCTGGCCGCTCGTGTCGGGGACGCTGCTGACGACCGCGGTCGCGATGGCGGTGGCGCTGCCGTTCGGGCTGCTCTCGGCGATCTACCTGTCGGAGTTCGCCGGGGCGCGGACGCGGCGGCTCTTGAAGCCGGCGCTCGAGGTGCTCGCCGGGATCCCGACCATCGTGTACGGCTTCTTCGCGCTGACGGTGGTGACGCCGATCCTTCAGGGGATCATCCCGGATCTCGCGGGGTTCAACGCGCTGTCGGCGGGGATCGTGATGGGGATCATGATCATCCCGATGATCTCGTCGTTGTCGGAGGACGCGCTGCAGTCGGTGCCGCGGGCGCTGCGGGAGGCGTCGTGGGGGCTCGGGGCGACGCGCATCGCGACGATCTTCCGGGTGACGCTGCCAGCGGCGGCGTCGGGGATCACGGCGTCGATCATCCTCGCGGTGAGCCGGGCCATCGGTGAGACGATGATCGTGGCGATCGCGGCGGGGCAGCAGCCGAACCTGACGGCGGACCCGACGCAGTCGGTGGAGACGATGACCGCGTAC
>JAGQPW010000453.1 GCA_020426515.1 Planctomycetaceae bacterium
CTACGAGTGGAACTTCTCCGACGTAAACCCGCCGGTGCACGCATGGGCGGTCTGGCGGGTGTACAAGATCGCGGACGCGAAGGGCAACCGCGACCTGCTCTTTCTCGAACGCGCGTTCCAGAAACTGCTCGTCAATTTCACATGGTGGGTGAACCGCAAGGACGTCGAGGGCCGCCATGTCTTCGGAGGAGGTTTCCTCGGACTGGACAACATCGGGGTCTTCGACCGCTCGCAGGCGCTGCCCGGCGGCGGACGGCTGCACCAGGCGGACGGCACGGCGTGGATGGCGTTCTACTGCCTGCACATGCTGGCGATGGCGCTCGAACTCGCGCTCGAGAAACCCGCCTACGAGGATATCGCGTCGAAGTTTTTCGAGCACTTCGTCAACATCAGCGACGCGATCAACACCCTCGGCGGCACCGGACTCTGGGACGAGAAGGATGGTTTCTACTACGACCAGCTCATCATCAACCACGAGTCCCCCATCCCGCTGCGGATCCGCTCGCTCGTCGGACTTCTGCCGCTGTGCGCGGTGACCGTACTCAAGCAAAAGACGATCGACGCG
>JAGQPW010000454.1 GCA_020426515.1 Planctomycetaceae bacterium
GGGAAAATTCCTGCCGGGCAGTGGCCATGCGGTGATCGCTCCCGAGGCGCTCTCGGCATTCGATCCGGGCTTGGTGATCGTGATGAATCCGCTCTACCGGGAGGAGGTATCGCGGCGTCTGACCGGGCTTGGCATCAGCGCGGAAGTCGTGGCGCTCTGAGGGGCCGAGCTGCGGTATGTCCCCTGCCCTTTCCCTGGCGATGCCCGTCCGCAATGGCGAACGCTTCATCGAAGCGGCGGTCGGATCGTTGCTGGCGCAGAGCTTCACCGACTACGAACTGCTGATCGTCGACAATGCCTCGACTGACGCGACGCAGCAGATTTGCGAGCGTCTGACTCGCAGCGACCCGCGGATCCGCTACTTTCGCAACAAGGCCGACATTGGCGCCGGGGCCAACTTCAACCGGGGCGTCGAACTCGCCTCGGGCGTGCTGTTCAAGTGGTGCGCGCATGACGACCTGATCAGCCCGGACTACCTGGCGCGCTGCATCGCCGCGCTTGCGGCCCGGCCATCGGCGGTCACCGCCTATGGCCGGCTGCTGGGCATCGACGAGAGCGGCGCTCT
>JAGQPW010000455.1 GCA_020426515.1 Planctomycetaceae bacterium
GTCACACCAAAAGGTGAAAAAGATCTTTCTGCTGAAGAGCGCCTCTTGCATGCAATCTTCGGTGACAAATCACGTGAAGTCCGTGATACTTCTCTTCGTGTACCTCACGGTGCCGATGGTGTCGTTCGTGATGTGAAAATCTTTACCCGTGCCAATGGTGATGAATTGCAATCAGGTGTCAACATGCTGGTTCGTGTTTATATTGCTCAAAAACGTAAGATCAAGGTCGGAGATAAGATGGCCGGTCGTCACGGTAACAAGGGTGTCGTTTCACGTATTGTACCGGTTGAGGATATGCCATATCTTCCAGACGGAACACCAGTTGACATCATGTTGAACCCACTCGGGGTGCCATCACGTATGAACATCGGTCAGGTTATGGAGCTTCACTTGGGTATGGCGGCTCGCAACTTGGGCATTCATATCGCAACACCAGTTTTCGATGGTGCAAGTTCAGAAGATCTCTGGTCAACTGTTAAAGAAGCAGGTATGGATTCAGATGCCAAAACCATTCTTTACGATGGACGTACAGGTGAGCCATTTGACAACCGTGTATCTGTTGGT
>JAGQPW010000456.1 GCA_020426515.1 Planctomycetaceae bacterium
AACCCCAGGACTGAGCGTCTCCTGCTGTCCCATGTATTCTGAGCACCTGCCAGCGTGTTCGCAATTAAGTTGATTATAATCATTTTTCAGTTCAACATACGGCAAAAGGTACGCGAGCCATGACCAGCCGTTGGATGTTGTTGTGCCCGCATACAGGTTTCCGATTGGAAACGTCAAAAATGTATCGTGGTAATTGTGCATTGCCAGCCCCAGTTGCTTCATGTTATTTTTGCACTGCGTCCGTCGCGCGGCTTCACGGGCCTGTTGTACAGCTGGCAACAACAACGAGACCAGAACGGCGATGATCGCAATGACCACCAGCAATTCGATCAAGGTAAACCCAGAATCGAATTTTCGATTGCGTTTCATGGATGCACTCCCCCCAAAAAAACAGAAAATCACAAACAAACAAAAACCAGCAGCCGAACAGACACATATCCGGTGCCGAACTACAGTGAAATCTGCAGTTCCTTTTGACCCTCATCGCGGGTCGGAATCGTAACCGTTGTCTTGTAGGTTGCCGGAAGTTTAATCTGGTCTTTCGGCGTACCCTCCGCAGGAA
>JAGQPW010000457.1 GCA_020426515.1 Planctomycetaceae bacterium
TGGCAGCGCGCGTTCGGCGGCGTCGCGGAGCCGAACGGCAGCGGCGCCGACGGCACGGGCGACGGTACGATCGACCACGCCGATCTGCAACTCTGGGAGTCGGCGTGGGGCTCGGCAGCGACGGCCGCGTCGACTGCAGCGCTGTCCGCCGCGGCGTTGCCGGAACCGCAGGTCGGCTGGTTGGCGGCGGTGGCGACTGCGACGAGCGCCGTAGTCCGCCATCGCGGGCGTCGATTCTCGGCCCGACGGTGCTTGGCGCAGCGCACGTCGGTCCTGCGTTCGGGGGCGCGTCGCGGTTTTACGTTGATCGAGTTGCTGGTGGTGATCGCAATTGTCGGCGTGCTGGTCGCCTTGCTCTTGCCGGCTGTGCAGGCGGCCCGCGAAGCGGCGCGGCGGATGTCGTGCCAAAACAATCTCAAGCAGATCGGGCTGGCGACGCAGAATTTCGAAGCGCAGCAGGGCACGCTGCCGCCGCCGAACGTCGGATCGAGCGCCTACCAGGATTTTGGCAGCACGTTCGTCGCCCTGTTACCCTACTTGGAGCAGGCGTCGCTCTACCAG
>JAGQPW010000458.1 GCA_020426515.1 Planctomycetaceae bacterium
TCTCTCAGGACTAAACGTATTCGAACGCGGCGAGTTCCCCCGGTGGGCACGTGTTCGCCAGCATCTCGATGTAACCGAAATCGCCGATCCAGGCGCCGCGATTTCCGATCAGTTCGCGCGCGCTGAAATCGCCTCGACGATTCAGCCAGGTATGCGCGTTGCGATTACGTGCGGTTCGCGCGGGATCGATCGGATCGATCAGGTGATCCGGGCCGTGGTCGAAAACGTCAAGCGACTGGGCGGCATTCCGTTTGTCGTGCCGGCGATGGGAAGTCACGGCGGGGCGACGGCCGAAGGACAGGAAGAACTGATTTCCCACTACGGAGTCACCGAAGAGCTCGTTGGCGCACCGATTCGCTCCAGTATGGAAACGGTGCTTCTGGGCGAGGTGCTCGACGGCGTTCCGGTCTACTTCGACAAGACCGCGTACACCGAAGCGGACGTGGTCATTCCGGTCGGCCGGGTGAAACCGCACACCGCCTTCCGGGGGCCGGTCGAATCGGGCCTGATGAAGATGCTTGCGATCGGACTCGGCAAACAAAAAGGAGCGGATTATTTCCA
>JAGQPW010000459.1 GCA_020426515.1 Planctomycetaceae bacterium
CGCCCCTTCCGGTCTCCCCATCATACCATCAGCGAAGCGGGACTCGTTGGCGGAGGCAGCATCCCGACACCCGGCGAAATCAGCCTGTCGCACAACGGTGTGCTCTTTTTGGATGAGCTGCCCGAGTTCAATCGGCGCACGCTGGAGGTCATGCGGCAACCGTTGGAGGACTGCGTCGTCACGATTTCGCGCGCCCTGAGCACGGCGACGTTCCCCGCCAGCCTGATGCTGGTGGCCGCCTTGAATCCCTGCCCCTGCGGTTATCGCACCGATCCTCGCCGCGACTGTCAATGCGCACCCGTTCAAATCGAGCGTTACATGGCCAAAATCAGCGGACCGTTGCTCGACCGCATCGATATTCATATCGAAGTCCCGGCCGTTGACTTCAAAGAACTATCCGAGAAGCGCGCCGGCACCAGCAGTGCGGACATGCGCAACCAGGTCGCCGTCGCACTCACGATGCAGCGCGCTCGATTCAAAGGACTTGCCACGCGGCACAACGCTCGGATGAGTTCACGGCAGATCCGCGAATTCTGCCGCTTGGATGGTCCCAGCCTGAAC
>JAGQPW010000045.1:0-13025 GCA_020426515.1 Planctomycetaceae bacterium
TGGAAGAACTCTTCGTACACCAAATCACCTCATCCGTGAGGGGCAACGTGCTTCCGCAGGGGTTTCACCATTAACCGACCTGCCGTATCAGTCTGATCGAACAGCAGTCCCCAGTACGTTCAGCAAAATTGCCTGTCCCGGTACGACCGATACATGCGGACGGCAGGAAAGTCGGAACAGTGCAACCTTTCGGATTATTCCACCCGTTCAGATCGCCGCCAGTGGATGCGAATGCGGCTTCGCACCCAGTCAAACAAGCTGCCGCCGATCTATTGAGTGGCTCTAATCAAGCAGTGTGAGGGGATTCACGCGAGTTGCCAGAGGCAGCGTGACCGGAGCGTTCAGCCGATGCGACTCAAACACAGCCGCGATCAGTTCGACAATCTGCCGTCCCCGGTACATTCCGCATTGCGGTTCGCCAGATTCTTCGATCGCGTGCAGCAGGTCTTCGATGGCCAGTTGATTCCGCCGTTTGTATCGGGCGTCAGTCAAGGGCTCAGCAACCCCGATCCCCGCGGACGAAATCGGTTGCCATGTGGCGCCTGTCCGGCCGGGACACCATGCCGAGTCCTGTAGAATGTACGCAGGAGGCAGCGTCCCCTCCTGCAGGTCCAGCACTCCACGCGACCCATACACCTGCAACGCATAACGGGTCGGATTGCCCCCGGCGTTTCGTTGTGACTGAAACGTCGCCGTGATCCCGTCTGCAAGTCCGAACGTCGCGTGAATCGTATCACCCGCCAGCGGCCCCAATCCTTCATTGCCGGCGACCACATGTTCCTTTCGAACCGGTTCTCCGTTCTGCAAAACGCGGGCAAAGCACCACTGCGGCTGATAACCGAGCGCGAGAATCAGGTCGAGCATGTGGCTTCCCAATACCCACAAGTCCTCACCGCCGCCACGGCGATCCTCCTTTCCACGAGCCCGCAATTCCAACACCTGACCAATCGCCCCCTCGGCGATCAGTTTCTTCAGCGTGGTCATCATGGGGCTGTATCCCGTGGGATGCGCCAGCGCCAGCTTGACGTGCCTCATCTCACAGGCGCGCACAATCGCATCAGCCTCCTCAGGCGATCGGCAGAACGGCTTTTCCATAAAGATGTGCACGCCTCGCTCCGCAGCCGCGAGTGCAATTTCCGCATGCTGATCAACCCAGCGAGGACAAATGGCAATGATGTCCGGCTTCTCGTCTTCAAGCATCTGCACGTAACTTGCGTACGTCCGATCCACCTTCAATCGCGTGGCGGCGGCGGCTCGTCCCTGAGGCTGTTCATCAGCAACAGCCACAATCTGAGTTTGCGGCACATCCAGCCAGGCTGTATCCAGCTGGTGACCGTAATTGCCTTTGCCTGTGCGACCGTAAACGGCTACGCGGTAAGTTTCCGGCATCGTCGTGACTCCCGTGAGCATTGTTTGAATCACGTCACTTCAGCAAACGCTGATCGGTCACGCAAGCGGCTCATCGAAAGTCCGGACGATCAGGGGGCATTCGCCAGATGGTGGTGGGGTGCGATCCCGAATCTCGGAGTGTGAGTGAAACCTCGGGTCGGGGTGATCAAGGTGCGCCAACCGGGACCATCATCCCTGCACATCGTCACTCGTGGTGAATCAGGCCATCCACCGCAGAGCGACGGTATGATCGTCAAGTGGCAGCTGAAGCGCTCGCCGGAAACGTGAGCGTGAACCGGGTTCCTGAGCCGACGGTGCTCTCGCACTGAATCGTACCGCGATGGGCCTTCACAATTTTGCGAACTGTGGGGAGTCCCAGTCCACTTCCCGAAGACTTGGTCGAAAAGAAGATCTCGAACATCTTCTCGAGTGCCGCAGGGGACATACCGCAACCAGTATCGATGATCTCCAGCACGACTGCCCCGTCGCGGCTGTAAGTTTGCAGTTCCAGGAGCCCTCCATCGGGCATCGCCTGCTGCGCATTGCGAACCAGATTGCCCAGCACCTGACGCATCAGGTTCTCGTCCATGTCGATTGGGGGCAAATGGGTCGCCAGATGCGGACTGATGTCGATGCCATGTTGCTCGGCTTCGGGCCGGTAGAAGTCGATGAACTCCTGCACCAGCGCACTCAAATCGCCCGCTTCAAGGGTCAGCTCACCAGCCCTCGCAAACTGCAGGAAGGCCTCCAGAATCTCTTCCAGATGCGAGCACTCCCGTTGAATCATCTGCAGCTTGCGCTGAATGCGATGCGCCCCCGAGAAATCCGATTCCTCCAGGTCCTCGAACAGCAGTGCCAGATTCATTCGAATCGTCGACAGCGGATTGCGAATCTCGTGCGCAAGCCCCCCCGCCAGCGAGGCGATTTCCGCGTACTGACTCTCCAGCCGTTCGCGTTCCTGTTCATCGAGTGGTCGATTCACGCGTTATCCCTCCAGATACAACACGACCCATGAGGGAATTCCCCCATGGGTCGGTTGCTGAACTGATGAGAACGGGCCAGAGCCCGATGCATTATTCCTCTTCGCCGCCGTCAGCTGCAGCACGCTCTGCCAGGATGGCCTTGTGTGAGAGCTTCACGCGGTTCTGATCATCGACAGCGATGACCTTCACTTCAATGTGCTGTCCCACCTTCACGAAATCGGCAACCGACTTCACAAAGCCTTCAGACAGTTCGCTGATGTGCAGCAAGCCATCCTTGCCAGGAGCGATTTCGACGAAGGCCCCGAAGTCCTTGATGCTTGACACCTTGCCGTTGTAGATGCGTCCCACCTTGATATCTTCGGTGATGGCTTCCACACGGGCCACAGCAGCCTGGCAATCATCGGCGTTCTTGGCAGCAACGGTCACAGTGCCGTCGTCGACAATGTCGATCTGAGTCCGGGTCTCTTCCTGAATGGCGCGGATGTTCTTTCCGCTTGGGCCGATGACCAGACCAATCTTTTCGGGATCGATCTTCAGCGACACAATGCGAGGAGCAAACCGGGACAGTTCGGCACGAGGACGACGGATCGCCATCAGCATCTTCTTCAGCAGTTCCCGACGAGCATCGCGAGCGAAGTCGAGGGTCTTGCGGATGATTTCCTCGTTGATCCCGTCGATCTTGAGGTCGAGCTGAATGCCGGTAATTCCCTTCTGGCTACCAGCCACCTTGAAGTCCATGTCGCCGAAGTGATCTTCGTCGCCCATGATGTCGGTCAGAATGGTGTATTCCTTCCCTTCCTTCACGAGGCCAATCGAAATCCCGGCCACTGGCTGAGAGATCGGAACCCCGGCGGCCATCAGCGACAACGTCGCACTGCACACCGAAGCCATCGAGCTGCTGCCGTTGGACTCGGTGATGTCCGAGATAATCTTGATGGTGTACGGGAACTTGTCAGCCGGTGGCAGAACGGGAGCGACGGAACGCTCAGCGAGCGCACCGTGTCCAATTTCACGACGGCCCGGTCCACGAATCGGACGCACTTCACCCACCGAGTAGGAAGGGAAGTTGTAGTGCAGCATGAATGGCTTGGCGACTTCTTCGTTCAGGCCATCTACGCGCTGCTGGTCGCGCACACTGCCGAGCACCAGCGATGCCAGTGACTGCGTTTCGCCGCGAGTGAACAGAGCCGAACCGTGAATGCGTGGAATGATGTCGACTTCGCAGTCGATCTGTCGCAGATCGCGAACCCCACGGCCATCGAGCCGCTTGCCTTCGAGAGTCAGCCGACGGCAGACTTCGTTGTCAACTTTGTAGATGGCATCCTTCAGCTGGGCCAGCGTACGACCGTCTTCCAGAACCTCTGCACCATCGGGGAAGATCTTCGCGATGTAGTCAGCGCGAACTTCGCCAGCGGCCGTGGAGCGATCCTGCTTCTTTGGGCTTTGGCGAGCGGCCTTCAGCTTGGAAGTCAGTTCTTCGCGGACCTGCTTCACAAACGGGTTCTCGGCCGGGGCCACGTATTCGAACGGCTTGATCCCAGCTGTTTTCACCAGCTCATTCTGCAGTTCACAGATTTCCCGAATGGCCTTGTGGCCGAACATCAGAGCATCAACCATCTGCTCTTCGGGGATCTGAGCTCCGAAGCCTTCGATCATCAGAATCGATTCATCGCTACCGGCAACAATCAGGTCCAGCTTGGACTCGGTCAGCTGCTGGGCTGTTGGGAACAGCACGAATTCATCATCAATCAGCCCGACGCGAACGCCTGCGATCGGTCCCTTGAACGGGAGTGGAGCGACCGACAGTGCCGCACTTCCACCGGTGATCGACCAGACGTCTGGCTCGTTTTCGCCGTCGTAGGACAGCACATTCACGAGAACCTGAACTTCGTCCGTGAAGGACTTGGGGAACAGCGGACGAATGGGACGGTCAGTCAAACGAGCCGTCAGAATTTCACGATCGGTCGGACGACCTTCTCGCTTCAGGAAGCCGCCCGGGAACTTACCGGCGGCAGCCATCCGTTCACGGTAGTCAACGGTCAGGGGGAAGAAATCAATTCCTGGTCGACCGGGACCCGTCTGGGCCGCGATCAGAATCATCGTTTCGCCGTATTGCAGGAGAATGGACCCGCTGGCTTGTTTGGCAATTTGACCGGTCGTCAACGAAAGAATCCGTCCGGCAATTTCTTTTTCTACTCGAACCTTCACTGCTACGTCCTATCTACTCTTGATTCCATCGACTTTTCGGGATCTCTGCATGTCCGACAGAATTGGCTGTTGAACGGGTCAGTGAAACCGACAAGTCGTGAATCGGCCACCGCGATACAAGGCTGAATCAATCAGAGATTCAGCGTTTGGGTGAGCAAGGTTCCACACGATGCGGGCTCCTGCTCAGAGTTTCGAGGCCCTGCTGGCCTCTGCAGTTGCCGCCGCAGCGGCCGAGGTCCCGGCCCAACCCACATATCTGGAAAGGCCTGTCCACACTCTCAATTCTTCGTCCTGAAAGTCTTCCGACCACTTCAACCCATGAACAACGGACTGCTGAAGTGAGCCATCAACCTGACGTGCCAGTATGCACAGACACCCCGCTACAGCAGACTGCAGCAGGGTGGTCAGGTGTTTCCAGTCTGTCGCCTCAACTACTTGCGAATTCCGAGCCGCGTGATGAGGTCAACATAGCGAGATGCATCTTTGCTGCGGACATAGTCCAGCAGACGACGACGCAGACTGACCATTTGCAGCAGACCGCGACGACCTGCATGGTCCTTGTTGTGTCCCCGCAGATGCTCTGTCAGGGCATTGATCCGCTCTGTGAGCACAGCGATTTGAACATCGGGCGAACCGGTGTCCGTTTCACTTCGCTGGAACTCGTTAATCAGATCGGCTTTACGTTCTTTTGTGATCGACATTCCCGACTCCGAAACATATCCACTGCCCCAGCATGGACCCTCACGAAAAACTCTTGGGGCGGTTCTTAGATAACGATGTTGAACCGCGAGTTATACCAAGTCCCGGCGTTCATTCAATCAACAACGGGGGATTTTTGGCCACCACCCAGACTCCACGGCGCCGGAAACCCACTTTGGCCAAATGTGCCGAAGGCCCAGACATCTCCCGTCAGCGGCGTCACTTCCCTCTTGACACTATCTTCACAGCAGGCGTACTTTCCGGCTCGCCCGACTCTGGAGTGTGTCGGGCTCCGTTGAAAGTTGTCATTCACATACACTCGTGGCGAATGGAGTCGCTGCATGTCTCAGGTCATTTTGCCGCTGAACCGTGGCCCCGAACCTGTCCCGATGATCGACCTGGTGGAACAACACCAGAGCATTCGCACGGAAGTGATGTCCGCCGTAGAGCGCGTCTTCGACAGCCAGAAGTTTGTACTGGGTGACGACGTGGACTCTTTCGAGCAGGATGTCGCCCGGTATTGCGACTCCCGATTCGCCATTGGCTGCGCCTCGGGTACCGATGCTCTGGTCCTGGCCCTCAAGGGACTCGGAATCGGCCGTGGAGATGAGGTCATCACCACACCGTACAGCTTCTTCGCCACAGCCAGTTCGATTACTCGGGCTGGAGCTCGACCGGTCTTTGTCGATATTGATCCGGTCACATTTAATCTCTGCCCCGAAGCCGTCGCTGCAGCGATCACCCCAAAGACCCGCGCCATCATGCCCGTGCATCTGTACGGTCAATGTGCCGACATGGAACCACTGTGGCGGCTCTCCGTACGACATGGCGTCTCCATTGTCGAAGACGCTGCACAGGCGCTCGGTGCGACTTATCGCGGCCGCAAGGCTGGCGTACTGGGAAACATTGGCTGCTTCAGTTTCTTCCCGACGAAGAACCTGGGTGGTGCCGGTGATGGCGGCATGATGACGACCGACGACAAGGACATCGCCGCTCGACTGCGTCGGCTGCGAGTCCATGGCGACGTGGGCGGATACAACCACGTGGAAGTGGGCATGAACAGCCGGCTCGATGCCCTGCAGGCTGCCGTGCTGGCTGTGAAGCTGAGGCACCTCGACTCCTGGAGTGCTGCCCGCCAGGAAAACGCAGCCCGGTACACACAGTTGTTCGCTGAGCACCAGTTGACCAATCGTATTGAACTTCCCGCAGTGGACTCCGACTGTGGGCACGTCTTCAATCAGTACTGCATCCGGGTCCCCAACGGGCAGCGTGACGAAGTCCTCGCCGGATTGCGTCAACGCCAGGTCGGTTGCGCGATCTACTACCCC
The DNA here is from genome assembly GCA_020426515.1 of Planctomycetaceae bacterium. Classification (GTDB taxonomy): domain Bacteria; phylum Planctomycetota; class Planctomycetia; order Planctomycetales; family Planctomycetaceae; genus JACKHO01. Next base: position 6,608 of record JAGQPW010000045.1, read on the forward strand.
AAGCCGCTGCACCTTCAGGAATGCTTCAGCCACCTTGGCGGAAGTGCAGGCCAGTTCCCGGAAGCGGAACGAGCTGCTGCAGAAACACTGGCCCTGCCCATCTATCCGGAACTGGGCGAAGCCCGTCAGCAGCGAGTCGTCGAAGCTCTCGTCGAGACATTCGCCGAACTGGACGCCAGCAAGTCCCACTCGGTTCGCCGGGCCGCATAGCCCTCGCTGACAATTCCATTCAACTTCAATGGCCGCCAGACTCCTGGCGGCCATTGTGCGTTTTGAACTGCCGCTGCAGCCGAGCCAGATCTTCCGGTGTATCAAGATCAAACAACACGGACACCTCAGGGCACGGCACTTCCTGGACATCTTCCGGCGCCGCGCACCGCGACAGCCAGTTGATCCCCTTACCTGCGGGAATCTGCTTGATCTCTTCCGGGAACGACGCTGGAAAAATGGTTGGATGCCCGCGCTGACCGTCATGCACGGGCACGGCGATCTTCTCCGGCTGCTGCATCCACGCGTGAATCAGGCGGTCCAATACATCCACTTCGATGACGGGATGATCGGCGGGAATCAACATCCACCCTGGAGACTCCGAATCGCGCATTGCCTCAACCAGGCATTCCACACTGTTTCGCATCTCTTCGGGTTCTGCCGCTGGAACAACGAGCTCAACGCCGGAGCAGCCGCTCACCGCCTGTTGCAACTCACGATCGTCAGCGCGGCACAACACCCCCACTCGCGAAACGGCCGGATGCCGACGAACCGCATCGAGAACGTGTTCGATCACGAGACAATCACCCCATCGAATCAGGAGCTTGGCAACGCCCATGCGTCGCGAGCGACCCGCTGCGGGCAAAATCACATAAACAGCCACCAGTGCGACATCTCCTCTGGCATGTGCATTCACCAGTCTTTTTGAATTTCTTGCCAATTTTCCGTGAATATCGGTGTGTATTTGTCCCGGGTGGACGTATTCATGTCATCGTTCGTCTACCGAGACTCTCAGCAGGCATTCACGCTCTTCCAGAAAGCCGCTCCTGCCGACTCGTGCCCCTTATCGCTGATCTGCCGCACAACTCTTTGGGGCTAAACTGAGTTCACCGCGGAGCTCTAGCTGCCGATCGAACCGGTGCATCCGTGTGAGGCTGCGCTGTGGAAATGCTGTGTCTGAAATGTGTTGCTGTCAGGAGTTACCCAAATGTTGAAGTCAGTGCGTCGCGGTTTTACGTTGATCGAGTTGCTGGTGGTGATTGCCATTATCGCCATCCTGATTGCCCTGTTGCTGCCTGCTGTTCAACAGGCGAGAGAAGCGGCCCGTCGGTCCCAATGCAAAAACAACCTGAAGCAGATCGGGTTGGCATTCCACAACTACCATGATGTTCACAACACGTTCCCTCCCGGTTTCGTCCTGCAGACAACAACCGCCGGAGCCGGGAACTGGGCCTGGAATGCAATGATCCTTCCATACATTGATCAGGCTCCCTTGTACTCGAACCTGAACGTCGGCAACAACCAGTTGTCAAACGTCGTCGCCGCCACGACAACCCTGCTCCCGATGATTCAAAACGGCATTTCCGCATACAAGTGCCCGTCCGACACGGCTCCCCAGACCAACACCGGAGGCACCATTGCAGCAGCTGGCACACTCAACCGCCAGATCAGCGGTGCAAGCGTCACCACTTCAACCTACATCGGCGTCAACAACTGCGGTGCGATGAGCGCAACCTCGGTCTCGGCGCAGAGTGGTGTGTTGTTCCAGAACAGCAAGATCGGCTTCCGCGACCTCACCGACGGCAGCAGCAACACCGTAATCGTTGGTGAACGCGCCTGGAAAGTCGGAACCCTGACGATCAACAGTGGCGTCATGTTTGGCATCGAGGGAACGCTCTTGGCTCAATCCAGCCGCACAACCGAATACGCTGCAGTTGCCACCTACGACAAGGGTCTGGCCTATGGACTTGGCGGAGGTTCAGCCAAGATCAACGAGAACCATGACATTTCCCGCCTGGGCTTCAGCAGCCCACACGTGGGAGGCGCCCACTTCCTGATGGGTGACGGAGCAGTCCGATTCATCAGTGAGAACATCTCGCACAATGCCAGCACAAACGCTGCTGACGCCACGCTGGATTACCTGATGGCCTACAACGACGGCCAGGTCGTAGGCGAGTTCTAGTCGACATCCGACCGATATCTGCATCGTGAATCGCGAGCCCGTCCCTTCACCAGGACGGGCTCGTTTTGCATTTCGGCCCGCCCCAATATTAGAGATGACTCAGGAATCGCTGGACAGGCGGCACGTGAGACTGGACACTTCGAGATTGCGCATTGTCCTCTGTCCATTTTCGAACCATGTCGCCGACCATCGTTAACATCGCTGCTTACCACTTCGTGCCGCTGGACAACCTGTCCGAACGTCGCGAAGTTCTGCGAGCACTGACCCGCGAACTGGACCTCAAGGGCACGATTCTGCTGACGCCCGAAGGAATCAACCTGTTTATCGCCGGGTCCCGCCACGGAGTCGATGCTTTGCTGGAGCATCTCCGCAGCGATGCGGCGCTGACTGACCTGACCGTCAAAGAAAGCTTCAGCGAAGAGCAACCCTTTGAGCGGATGCTTGTCAAAGTCAAACAGGAAATCATCACCTTTGGCATCGACGGTATCGCTCCACGGGAATACACGTCGCGCAAGCTGCCAGCGCAGGAACTCAGGAAGTGGCTCGCGGAAAATCGCGATGTCGTGTTGTACGACGTCCGCAACGACTACGAAGTGAAGGTCGGAACGTTTGCCGGTGCCGTGCCCGCCGGGATTGATCACTTCCGCGACTTCCCGGCCGCCGTAGAAAAGCTTCCGGAGGAAGTCAAAGAGCGCCCCGTGGTGATGTTCTGCACAGGGGGCATTCGCTGCGAAAAGGCCGGTCCTTTTATGGAACGCGCCGGCTTTCGCGATGTGTATCAACTGGAGGGAGGCATCCTCAAGTACTTCGAGGAATGCGGCGGTGACTTCTACAACGGAGACTGCTTCGTCTTCGACAAACGCGTCGCCCTGTCGCCGCAACTGGAAGAATCCGCGACCACACAGTGCTACGCCTGCCTGCAGCCTGTGCTGCCGGAAGAGCAACTCTCTCCGCTGTACAACCCGCCTCACAGTTGTCCGCACTGCTACCGTACACCAGAACAACGCATGCAGGAGTTGTGTGCCCGTCGCGACCAGGAGATCGCTGCGGCCTGCAATCCGCTACCGGGCGCTACGCCCTACGACAACATTCGGCCCATTTCGATTCCGCTCCGGCTCGATCGGCGACCGCTTGGAGAAGCACTTCAGGAACTGTTCAGTCACATTCCACTGGAAGACTGGGAACAGGTCGCCAAGGCTGGCCAGCTCGTCCACAAGGGGCAGCCAGTCACTCTGGACCGCGTTGTTCGCTCCGGCGAACGGTATGGTCGACTCTTCCAGGCCATCACCGAGCCCGAAGTCAACGCGGACATTCACGTCCTGCACGAAGACGACGCCCTGCTGGTGATCAACAAGCCAGCGCCGCTCCCCATCCATCCCTGCGGGCGGTTCAATCGCAATTCTCTGGAGTGGATTCTCCAGCAGGTCTATCAGCCCAAAAAACCTCGCCCCGCTCACCGCCTCGATGCCAACACGACCGGCATTGTTGTGTTAACTCAGTCCCGGCAGTGGGCCGCTCGATTGCAGCCTCAATTCCAGCGAGGCGAGGTAGAGAAGACCTATCTGGCGCGCGTACAGGGTCACCCAACCTGGGACACAACCAGTTGCGATGCTCCCATCGGCCGGGAATCGCAGGAGTGCGGCGGACGTATTGTTGACCCCGAAGGACTCACCTCGCTCACCGAGTTCAAGGTGCTGCAACGGTATGTGGACGGGACAACCCTGATCGAGGCTCGGCCCCGCACCGGGCGCACGAATCAGATTCGTATTCACCTGTGGCACCTCGGTCTGCCAATCTGCGGCGACCCGCTGTATCTCCCCGGAGGCCAGCTGGGCACCGAACAAACCGTCAACATTCAGGCACCGCCGCTCAACCTGCATGCCTGGAAAATTGCCTTTGCGCATCCCCGGGACGGCCAGCAGGTCGCGTTCACAGCGCCGCCACCAGACTGGGCGGTGAACGTACCAACAAACTCACCAGAAGAAGCTGGTCTGGGCTGAACAGTGTTGAGAGAATCAGGAGATGTTCCGTTCCCGCGCTCTATCGACCCACAACACGACTCAAACGTCGCTTCCGTCCGATCGTCACGGAATTTCGCTGCTGGAAATCGTTCTGGCTCTGGGGATCTTCCTGGGAACATTTGCGGTCATCAGTCAGATCATCAATACCGGAGCCCGAGCCGCGATGCAGGCTCAGGCAGAGAATGAAGCCACACTTCGCGCTGAGCGTATTCTGAATGAAGTGCTCGCGGGTGCACTTCCGTTCGCGTCTGCAGGCCCCGTCCCGTTTGACGATGACGCCCGCTGGACCTGGGCCGTCGACATCACGTCGGGACCACACCCGGACCTGCAGCAAATTCAGGTCTCAGCCAGTCGACAGCGCAAGGATGGCGTGACCGACATGACGATTGCTCTCACACGCTACACACGCGATCCGCAGCTGTATCTCGATGCGGCCGCCACGGCCACGACAACGGTCGAATAGCTGTTGCCAAACCGCAACAGCTACTGACAATCGCTACAGACGACACCATCGTTTCGGGATACCGCACGAGATTCCGATTTCGTGAGAATCGCTATTTTCCTGGGACATAGGCTTGCCGTGTTCAAACTTCGTCAGGTCCCGGACGACTCGTCATGAAATCTGTCCATCAATACCCGAAATCGTCGACGGCCCGCTGTGGTGCAGCGCTGGTTGAACTCGCCATTTGCCTGCCCATCCTGCTGATCATCACCTTCGGCTCCATTGAAGCGGCTAACAGCATTTCGCTCAAACAGGCCCTGACGGAAGTCGCCTACGAAGCCGCCCGCATTGCCGTCGCCCAGGGCAGAACCGAACAGGATGCCCGCACGCGAGCCACTGAAATTCTGGCGGCCCGCAACATCGACAATGCCACGGTGGAAATCTCTCCCAAGATCAAGTCGACGACGAAGCCGGGAACAGAAGTCACGGTCACAATCTCAGCTCCAGCAGAGAGTGGTTCCGTCGCTCCCCAGTGGTATTTCCGGGGAACCACCATGTCGGCCACCGTGGTCATGGTTCGACTCTAGGATCAATCTCATGATGAAGTCACAACCGACCCTGCTCAGCCCACTGTCCCCTTCGGCGGATCGTCGCGGCGTGATGCTGATTCTTGCTGCGGCGGCTATCGTGCTGCTGCTGGCCGTTGCGGCAATCTCCGTGGATGTCTCCTTCATGCAGCTGACCCGCACGGAATTGCGAGCGGCCGCCGACGCCGCTTCAAAAGCAGGTGTCGAAGCGCTGCAGAGAACTCAAGACACCGACGAGGCCATTCAGGCCGCCATCGACATTGCACAGAAGAATCGCGTCGCCGGCCGACCGCTGAAGCTGACCGATGAAGACATCGAGATTGGCAGTTCGCGAATGCTGGCGGATGGAAGCTGGGAGTTCGTGCCGGACGCCACTCCCTACAACTCGGTTCGCGTTCATGCAGAAATGTCATCAAACAATTCCAACGGAGCCGTTCCCCTTTTCCTGGCCGGGATGTTTGGCAGAGATTCATTCACACCGGAGAAAACCTCGACTGCAGCCAACATGGAGCAGGAGATTTATCTGGTGGTCGACCGGTCGCACTCCATGTGCTTCGACCTCAGCGGGGTCGACTGGAAGTATCCCCCCGGAACAAAGACCAAACCCAACGCCATTTGCTATCCACCGCACCCCTCCCTCAGTCGCTGGGCGGTACTGGTGGAGAGTGTCGAAGAGTTCCTGGCCGTTTCCGAACGGTCCTCCCCCAAACCTCGTGTGGGAATCATCACGTGGGGGTCCGACATTGGAACCAGCACAGTGGAATACCTCCTCACTCATCTGACCGCCAGTGCAGTGAATCTTGATTCCCTGTTCACAACGGACTTCAAGAGTCTGCTCACCGCGCTCTCCGTTCACAGCAACCAACCCATGCTGGGCGGAACAAACATGTCGGCGGGCATGCTCGCTGGAATTGGCGAACTCCGAAACGGTCGGCCACTTACCCAGAAGGTCATGATTCTGATGACCGACGGACAATGGAACGCCGGAACCGATCCTGTCGGAGTGGCCTCAATCGCCAAGCAATATGGCATCGTGATTCACACCGTGACATTCCTGCCCGGCGCGGAACAAACCACGATGCAGCAGGTCGCCACAGTTACCGGTGGACGGCACTACCACGCAGATGACGCCGATCAACTCAAGGCCGCCTTCGAAGAACTCGCCCGAACACTCCCTGTGGTGTTGACCAAATAATGG
>JAGQPW010000045.1:13032-31570 GCA_020426515.1 Planctomycetaceae bacterium
ACGCAGATGACGCCGATCAACTCAAGGCCGCCTTCGAAGAACTCGCCCGAACACTCCCTGTGGTGTTGACCAAATAATGGCAACGGTCGCTGTCCCTGATTCACCAAACGCACCGACACCTTCATGCTTCCAGTTCGCCCTCACCCCCTGACTTCACGCACAACCGAACACACTCGGTGTGGGGTCATGTCCGTCGAAGTCGCCCTGTCCCTGCCCGTGCTGCTGCTAGTGATGTTTGCCTGTGTCGAGTTCGGGCGGTTGAACATGCTGCGAATCACAGCCGAGAACGCCTGTTACGAGGGAGCCCGACGGGCCGCTGTACCGGGGAGCACATCCGACGAAGCCGAGAGCGTGGCCCAGTCCATTCTGAACGTCGCCAGTGCCCGCAATGCCACTATCACCGTCACGCCCGCAGCGATCAACGACTCCACGCGGGAGGTCACTGTGCTGGTCGAGATTCCACTGGCGGCCAATGCCTGGGTCACACCAAAGTTCACCGGCACCAAAACGCTCGCGCGTAGCTGCACGCTTTCGCGAGAGCGGTTCATGCCGTAATGCGTCTCTGACGACAGCTCTGGCTACAGCAACATCCAGACGCACTTGAGGTATTCGGTCTCTGGACAGTTCAGCGAGACCGGATGATCCGGCGCAGCGCCTGTCCGTGCCAGCATGCGAGGCTGACGGTTAAACGGCACCGCTGCGGTCACCGTCTTGATGAACTCTTCGGTCGGCATCAGGCCCGAACAGCTGCACGTCACCAGCATGCCGCCAGGAGCAACCAGCGACGCGGCAAGACGATTGAAGTCGTAGTACTTGCGTTGACCTTCGTCATACCCATCGCGACTCATGATCAACTTGGGGGGATCGAGCACGACGACCTCGAATTGAGTCCCGTTCCGCTGCATATCCCGCATGTAGGCAAATGCATCGGCATGCACAAAACGCACCTTGGCGTGGTTCAGATTCGCATTTCGCTTCGCTGCGGCGATCGCCGTTTCATCGAGATCGACACCGGTGACTTCTTTGGCTCCCCCCTTGGCGGCATTGATGGAAAAGCCACCGGAGTAACAGCACAGGTCGAGCACTGTACGTCCCGCGCAGTAGTCGCGAAGCTGATGCCGGTTCAACCGCTGATCACAAAAGAATCCCGTCTTGTGGCCAGTCGCGAAGTCGACTTCGTAGGTCACCCCATATTCGGTAATGGCCTTACGTCGAGGCAGCTTCTCCGAGGTAAATCCGGGATGCGTGTACCCTTCTGTATCGAGAGTATTCGGCGCCGGCTGAATCATCCAATGCCGGGCCCCGGTTCGAGCGACGAGTTCCGCCGCCAGTGCTTCGGCACGCTGAAACATCCCCAGTGAGTAAGTCTCGATCGACAGCACATCACCAAAGATGTCAGCCACTACGCCCGGCAGTCCGTCCCCTTCGGCGTGGATCAGCCGACAGGCATCGGCGTGCTGTCGGACTCCCACTCGCTCGCGCAATGCCATCGCCCGATCCAACTGTCCCTGCCACCATGCAAGGTCGGGACGCTCCTGCTCCCACGTCAGCATCTTCAGCATCGCTTCAGCGCGGGGATTGAAAATCCCATACCCCAGCACATCCCCTTCCGGAAGCATTACCTGCACAATGTCGCCATGCTTGGCTCTTGGGCCCACATCGGAGACCCGCTTGCGAAAGATCGCCGTTTGACGCGTGGGGCTCTTCACTTCCACCTGCGGCAATTCGTCCGGCAAGTCCAGGCTGCGCGAGACCAGATGTTCTGCGGCCAGTGGCCAGCGGTCCTTCTGAGGACGGACTGTCGATCCTTTCCCAAACAGAGGCGCGGGACCGGACTGATTATGGCTCGATCGATTTCCGGAACGATTTCCGGACCGATTCCCATATTCGCGCCCGGATGGATTGCGGCCAGATTCGCGACGTGGACGGGGAGGCATAGCGGCAAACTGTCAAAAATTCGGAGGGAAGACAGACACAGCATAACAAGCCTCGCGGTGTTTCGCTTTTGTCTCGGGCCGGTTGATCCGGTGACAGCCGCTTTGCCGATCTTGACGCTCTGAATGCGATGCCCTAGTCTGGCGACCACTGTTCCGCCCCTGGGCAGAACTGCCTGGCACGATGCCGATCCATGAGATTGATCGGCGTCCGCTCGCCCGCGAGAGTTGTCGACACACTCTTGCTGTCCCCCTGTTTCCAACTGAAGATTGAAGTCCAATGGCCCAACTGATTGCTCCACATGGTGGTTTGACTGAACCGGTTTGCTGCACCGTTCCCGCAGCTGAAGCAGCCGAATTCACCGCAGGGGCTGCCGGGTTGCCACAGGTTCCCGTCTCACTGGCCGATCTCTCGAGTGTATATCGCTTTGCAGACGGAACACTGAGCCCGCTGACCGGCCCGATGGACCGCGCCACCTACGAACAGGTGCTGGAAGAATCGGTCGTCGTCAGCAACGGCAAGAAGTACGCCTGGACCATTCCCATCGCTTTCCCGGTCACCTCGGCTCTCGCCAAGACGATCGAAACCGGCTCCAAGGTCGCACTGACGAATCCCGCCGGGGAAATCGTCGCAACTCTGGACGTCACCGATGTTTACCCTTGGGATAAGTGCGGTTACCTGAAGTCCGTCTACGGAACGGGTCGCCTGGATCACCCAGGCGCTGACATGGTCATCAAGGGTGAAGCCGACAAGACCCATCTGGTGGGCGGAACCATCCGCGCTCTGCCGCAGCCCAAGAATCCAAAATTTGGCAAGTACGTTCTCACACCTCGTGAAGTGCGTGCCCTCCTCGCCGAAACCGGCTGGGAAGCCGCTGTCGCCTTCCAGACCCGCAATCCTCTGCACCGGGCTCACGAATACGCCCTGGTCTACGGCCTGGAAAAACTGCTGAAGGAAGGCAAGAACGCCGGAGCCGTCCTCAATCCGCTGATCGGCGAAACCAAAGGCGACGACGTCAACGCCGAAATTCGCATGGAAACCTACGAAAAGCTGATCGAAGAGCGTCAGTTTGGCGACGGGGACAGCGATGCCGATCTCTGGAAGTCCCGCGGCGAAGAAGTGCCAGACCGCGTGAAGCTGCTCGGTCTGGACATCAAGATGTTCTACGGCGGTCCCAAGGAAGCGGTGATGCATGCCATCTACCGCCAGAACATGGGCTATACGAACATTATCATCGGACGCAAGCACGCCGATGCCCCTTACTTCGATGGCAGCGCCATCTGGGGTGACTTCGATGCCCAGGAAATCTTCAACAAACTCAACGGCGAATTGCTGATTCAGCCGGTCAACGTCGGATTCGCAGCTTACTACGAATCCATGGGACGCGTTGACCTGATGGAAAACCACAAGGACGAAAAGCCCGTCTTCATCTCCGGAAAAGACGTCCGCGCCACTCTGGTCAAGGGCGACCTGGTCGACGAACGCATCATGCGTCCCTCAACCTCACGCATCCTGGCCGCAGCGATGAAGGGCATCTAACCTGCGGAGAGTTTTGTCTGTGAATCCTGAGCCCCCGGTTCGCCGGGGGCTTTTTTGTACGAAACTCGGACTTGCGGATCGGCCCGCTGGTCGGTCCCTGCGGCAACAAATGGCTGCCGAAGACTCGTTTCGCTCTGGACTCTCAACACCCGACTCTCAACTCCCCCGCCACAGTGCTGTAGCGAGGCTCCCTTCCAAAACCTACAATCGCACAACATCGGGCCTGTGAGGGCGGGCTGCGTGGCTCGCTCAATAGCCACAGTCCTGCTTTCCCCGGAAACACTGTCCCGGGCTCAAGGATATGGTCGATCCCCGAATTCATCTCAAGAACCGTGCCTTGGCGGGGTTTCTCGGATTTCTGGTGCCTGGCGGCGGTCATCTGTACCAGGGACGCCGGTTTAAGGCTGGAATCTATTTCTTCTGCATTCTCGGCCTGTTTTTCACAGGCATGGCGATGGCCGAATGGAAGGCTGTGCAGCCTCCCGGTTCCCGCAAGGATGGAGCCGCAGGACGTGGAAAGACGCTGAAATTCCTCGCCCAGGTTTCATTGGGCGTTCCGGCGATCACGTCGCTGATCCAGTCCCGCCGACTGGATGCCTCCGACGAGGCCGCCACCACCACACTGGAAGCCCCGCTCACGGCGCACTTCAAAGGCAGCATTGAATATCAATCGGAAAACGGCCTGCTGCTCGGCCCGGCGGAAGGCACCCTCACACTTGCACCGGCAACGGGTCGTTTTGGCGGACAAGGAATTCAGGGGAATTTCACCGGCACGCTGTCGGATAAGCCGGTTGAGTTCAAAGTCGGCGGCGGAGTGCAACTCGGACGTCCACTCGACTCGGATGCAAATCGATCCGTCACCGGACAACTGATCGCCGAAGAGGGAGACCGCGAAGTTCCGCTGGGACGAATCGAAGGCTCCATTCCGCGACCTCTGCTCAATCACCTGCTGGTTCCGATGACTCCGGAAGAGGAACAGGACCTGCATGGTCGACTGGGAAAACGCCACGAACTCGCCATGGTCCTGACATGGATTGCCGGGCTGCTGAACATCCTGGCCATCTGGGACGCTGTCGAAGGCCCTGCCTACGGCTACGGTGACGAAGAAGAGACCCCTGAGGTCACCGGAGGAACCGCCCCACCTCCACCCACCGACCCCGAACCCGCCGCCAGTACCACGTAGTTCCGTGAGTGGACGTATCCGTCAAGCTGCCTAACCCCGGGGATCGCTCCCCAGTCCCGCCATGACCTGGTACCTGATCCCCGTTGCCGCTGCCGTCAGCCTTGTCTGGAACGCGACGCGTTACGAATCGACACGAACAATTCTGGTTCGCTCAGGAAAGATGTATCTCCAGGTGATGCTGTTCATGGCCATCATTCTGGGCGTGCTGATGTTCTTCTCATACAACCTCTAACGTCCAGCGGCGGTCAGCTACTCCAGTTTTAGATCGTCGACACCGGCTTGCGGCGAAACGGGTGCCGTCGGGGAACGCTCGGGAAACAGCTCAGGGGTGGGTTCGCCAAACCGGAATGCCCCCTCGGGAACTGTTGACTCGGATCTGGCTGGCGGCTTGCTGAACAGCGATTCCAGTCCAGCCGATGGCGACGAGGGAGGCGGGACCGGTCGACTCACTTCCGGAGCACCAGACCGACTTGCGCCGGGAACATTGGGCAGTGACTTCGGAATTCCCAGGCTGGAATCGATATTGAGCGAAGCATCTGGCGTCTGAATCGACATTGCAGGAGTCCCCAGATTCGCGGATGGGGCATCGGGCAGAGCCGCCTGCCGAACCAGTTCCGATTGAGTTCCCATCGCTTCCGGCTGCACTCCATCCGTCGTAGCCGGCGCGGCGGAATCGACTTCGTGTGCAATGATCCCCGCATCATCCAGCACCAGGAACGACAGCGTGGCCAACAGTGCAAAGGTCACCACATTGGGCATAAATCCATTGCCGACCATTTTGATTGCCGTTCCGGCAGACTTCTTGAAATGCGGGAGAGCTCCCTGCCACTGCACACTCCAGATTTCATCCAGCAGCAGGTGAGAAAAGAAGCCGAGCGCAATCCCTCCGGCCATCAGCAACTTGGCCGTCACCTGACCACTGGGATACCCCAGGTACACCAGTTCGGCTGCAATCAGCATCGCCGGGATACTGTGAAACATCCCGCGATGCACACTGAATCGATTAACCAGCGCCGAAAGTCCGTAGCGAATACCCAGATACATCGCGACCATACAGACCATGGTCGTTTCGGCATCGTGCGGCAGCTGCAGCCACGATTGCACACGGCCCACAAGTACCAGCGGAGCGACAGCCGCCGTCAGCGAGAAAATCTCCTGCCCCGGCTTGCCCGTTGGCGAATCGAGGTCGGGGAGCATCCCGGCCACTCCCGCGAGGCAACCCGCCAGTGCTCCCTGCTGGGGCGTGTAGTGTCCCAAGAACACAGCTCCGCAACCATACCCCAGGCCGAGCAGTCCACTGAATGTCACATGTTCTCGAAACGCAGCCATCCCGTCCTCCCTGACGTAGACAGAAAACGGGATTATAGAAGGACCTGCGGAATGGCGGGAACGGCAATTTCCAAGCTGCCGACACATAACACCCGGCCGCCCCTCGTCGGGCAATGGCGAATTCCCCGCCACGGATGACACAATTTCCGGCGTGAAGTCCGCGGCTGGCCCTCGTAGAATGAGAATTCCGAGCAGGCACAGGACTTGCGGCAGGGAAGGTCGCCCCCCTTAGAATTCAAACTGAGAGTGAACAATGAACATCTGGCGAGTCGCGACAACAGTAGCCCTGGCAACCTGCAGCCTGTCCCCCATCTGCTCGTCCCTGTCAGCCGCGGATCTCGGGCCTGATCCGGCAGCCCTGAATATCAGCGTCACACGTGGCGTCGCCTTCCTGAAGCAGGCCCAGGCCAGCGATGGGAGCTGGACCTCTCCGTCGGCACCAGGAATCACCGGACTGGTCACCTATTCGCTACTGGAATCGGGCGTTCCTGCGGATGACCCGATCGTCGCCCGCGCGCTTACGCATCTCGAATCCTTCATCCAGCCCGATGGCGGCATCTACTTCCCAAAGACCACCCACAAAAATTACGAAACATCCATTACGTTGCTCGCCTTCAATGCCGCCAATACCAAAGGCAGGTACAACGAGACCATCGTCAATGCGAGCAAGTTTCTGAAAGGGATACAGTGGGACGATGAAGAAAGTGCTCCCAAGGCCAACCCGGGATTCGGCGGGGCAGGGTACGGCAGCCACGAGCGTCCCGATCTCTCCAACACCGCATTCTTTCTCGAAGCCCTGAAAGCCGCTGGAGTCTCGCAAAGCGACCCCGCGTTCCAGAATGCCCTGGTCTTTGTGTCGCGCTGCCAGAACCTGAAAAGCGAACACAACACCACAGAGTTTGCCGACAAGGTCAACGACGGCGGTTTTTATTACACACCCGCTGCCGGAGGCTCCTCTCAGGCGGGGTCTGACCCCAACGGTGGTCTGCGGTCGTACGCCAGCATGACCTATGCCGGCCTGAAAAGCATGATCTACGCCGGCGTCGAGCCGAATGATCCGCGGGTCCAGGCAGCCCAGACCTGGATTCGCAAGTTCTACTCCATTGAAGAAAACCCAGGCATGGGTCAGCAGGGCCTGTACTACTACTATCACACCTTCGCCAAGACTCTCGCAGTTCTAAGAGTCGCCCGCTTTGAAGATGCCAGCGGCACCGCTCACGACTGGCGCAAGGAACTTGGAGAACATCTGTTTGCCCAGCAAGAGGAGAACGGCAGCTGGGTTAACAAGACCGAACGCTGGTACGAAGGAAACCCCGACCTCGTGACCGCCTACGCCTTGCTCGCCCTCAAGTACTGCGATCCTGCCGCATCGGCAGAAGAGTAAACGCGACGCAGAAATGACGCAGAGTTACCGCTGCCAGACTCGTTTCAGCCGCAACAGCATCGCACCGCTATGAAAACAGCCCCCCAGACAGGTCTCTGACTGGGGGGCTGTTTCATGGATTCTCGGGGCCAGAACTACTGCCGTTCGGGCATCTCAACCGCATACTGATCCCATACTTCCTCGGCCCAGTCATAGAACTGGCTCGAGTGCAGTGCGACTTCCGCCTGAGCCAGCTGCCGATATTCCGGCAGGTTGCCCGCAGCAATGAACTCCTTGCGGAATTCTTCCATAGCTTCGGGCGTGGCGTCGGGATCGCGGCTGGTCAGTCGCACCAGATAAAGCGCTGAGCCATCCTGATTTGGAATGATGGCCGTATCACCCACCTGCATTTCATTGCAAACTTCTTCCATGAACCGCTCCCCGGCATCTTCAGCCCCGGTGATCTGCGACAGCCGAATTGGAGCTGGCTGGAACGGATTGGGAGACTGTGCCGTCGATCGCTGCATCCAGCTGAACGGTCCGGTTTCCTTTACGGTCAGATACAGACTGTCCTTGTCACCGGTCACGGTTTCTTCGGCGAAGAGTTCAGACATCGGCTTGTCCGATCCCTTGGCCAATGCGAGCAACTCTTCAGCGCGAGATTCGGCTTTCGGCAGAGCCTGTTGGCGCTTCCAGGCCGCAATTACCTGCTTCTTGACGATCTCGTCGTCCATGCTTTCCGGAGCGTGCGGTGCCTTGTCCGCGGTCTTCCAGAACACAAACTCGCTGTCGGTCCGGAAATTGTGTCCCGACATCGCCCGATACAATTCGTTCGGCCCCATGCGGAACACCCGTTCGGCCACCAGCATCGGCTGGCCTTCCATGCTGAACGCCAACCCGATGGGGTAGTCTTCCCCTTCACGCAATTCTTCAGCCGACAGCAGCGGCGTCTGGACGTAGGTCATGCCGTTCTTCTCAGCATAACCTTCCATCAGTGCGTTCAACTCCTCGGCACTCAAGTAGTCTTCCGACTCCTTGTCGAGGGAATGCTGGAAGCCTTTGTCGTTCATGAACTTCAAGGTCGCCTGACCAAGTTCCCGCATCTTGGCGTGAGTCCGCTCGCGCAGAATGTCTTCGCGGATTTCTGCCTTCAACTCATCATCCAGAGGACGCACGTCGCTCGTTGGTGCGGGAGGCACCATCGCCTCACCGGCAGGCTTCTTTTCAGTCGGCTTGTCCCCTTCGGGTGGCTTCGCATCCGCAGAATTTCCTTCCTTGGCCGGAGTCTCAGCCGCAGGCTTCTCGTCTGCTGGCTTCGTTTCTGCTGGCTTCTCTTCGGTCGGCTTTGCTGCTTCCGGCTTTTCGTCTGCTGGCGTCTCAGCAGCGGGCTTGGCTGCCTCCGCTGGAGTGTCTGCCGCGGGCTTGGCATCGTCCTGGGCAGCAGGAGCATCATCGAACAGGGCCACAAACGACATTTCCCCCAACTTCAAAGCCGACGTTTCCTCAGGAGTCTCGGTCGCCGACTCGGGTTTGGCTTCCGACTCGGGTTTGTCCTCAGTTGCTGGCTTTTCTTCCGCTGCAGGAGTCTCAGCTGGCTTTTCGGCGGCAGGCTTGTCCTCTGCAGCCGGGGCGGCAGGCTTGTCTTCGGTCGCGGGAGCCGCTGGCTTGTCATCGACAGCCGGTGGCGTGAGTTTGGGCAGATCAGGTCCATCCAGCGGTTTATCGAGCGCCCCTTCAAGGTCCATGACGGGCAGTTCTTTCTTGTAACGCTCGTCGTAGACTTTCTGGATCTCTTCGTCGGTCACTTCTCCAACAGTCGCCTTCACGTCTTCAAAAGCAATTTCAAAGTAGGCGAGCCCGACCCGCTGAGGCTGACGGAATCCAGGCCGCCCTTCTTCCAGACGCCCGTCATCACCGACGTTGGGAAAGTTATTGCGATATTGATCAAACAGAGCCCGCAACTCACCTTCCGTGGGCTCAGGCAGTCCTTCTTCGAAACTGCTGACGGGAATCGATACCAGCTCGGCCGACTGCTTGGCATTCAACTTTCGAAAGAAGTCGTAGTAGGTGGCCGGAGTCACGAACTTGCTGCCGTACATCACATTGGCCGCCGTCTGCGCCCGCAATTCGCGTCGCAATGCAGACATGATGGCATTGTCCGTGGTCCGCAGCGTTTCGCGAATTTCGCTGAACAGCTCCTTGGTCATTTTCTTGTTGGTCTGGTCGTTGATGTATTCCACGACCGCACCTTCGGGCAGGGCAATCCCCAACCGGTCGGCTTCTCGCGAGAGGATCTCAGAAAAAACCACATCGCGTGCCGGATCAGGCAGCAGCTGGAATCCCTGGAAAAACTGGGCCTGTGGCGACTTGGTCCGAACCAGAGCCTGCTGCATAAACTGCGTCGCCAGATTGCGCTGCATCTGCAGCGATGTCATTTCCTGCCGCGACAGATTCCCACCGGTCAATACGGCGGCAGGCTGTTCTCGCGTATACACCGCCAAGGCAATGCCCATCAAGGCCCCCAGGATGGCTCCAGTCACACCCCACTCTGCGGACTTACCATTCCCCAGCCCGGCGACCCAGAACCCGCCTCCAACGATGGCGGCCAGGAAAATGGCAACGAGTGTTGTGGGCATGTTACGCGGATCATCCACCGCCCCAAACAACACAAACGAGATCATCGCCAGGCCGGTAATGATCACCATCGACACCTTCTGGTGCCGACGGAAGACTGCAAAAGGAGAACTCATCCGTGGGACCTATCTCGCGATTTCAACGTGGCTTTCGTCACTCAGCAAGCGAACGAAATCACGCCTGTGGGGAACATCACTCAGTTGGGAAAAACAACACCGTAAAAGTCGGGGAGCAATTGACCCTCTCCTGCCGTGTCTCTTGACAATTGCTTCTACGATTCCGTAATTCAGCATACCTGCACTCACCCGCAAACCGGGCGCAGAGTCCGGCATTGTAATCGGGGGCGGTTGGGAGACAAGTCTAGTCAACCCTCCCCGTATCGACATCAACTCAATCTGTGGTATGCAGTTGCGTTCTCGAATTCAATTCGAGGCCCGCAATCGACCACTGCCTCAAGTTCAGTGATATCCCCGCCGTTATGGCTGATACCCAGAAGAAGAAAAAGGGCCTCGTGATTGTCGAGTCCCCCGCGAAGGCCAAGAAAATCGCTGGCTTTCTCGGGAGCGACTACGAAGTCCGCGCCAGCATGGGCCACGTCCGCGACCTCCCGGAGAAGGCAGCGGACATCCCCGCCGAGTTCAAAAAGGAGTCCTGGAGCACGCTCGGCGTCAATGTCGATGACCGGTTCACCCCCCTGTACGTCGTCTCTCCGGCCAAGAAAAAGACGGTCACAGAACTCAAGAAACTTCTTAAGAACTCGCAAGAACTCATTCTCGCGACGGACGAAGACCGCGAAGGAGAAAGCATTGGCTGGCACCTCGCGGAACTGCTGCAGCCAACCGTTCCCGTCAAGCGGATGGTTTTTTCGGAAATCACCAAAAAAGCCATCCTCGATGCACTCCAGCACACACGCGAGCTGGACATGCATCTGGTCGAAGCCCAGGAAACCCGCCGAGTTCTCGACCGGCTGTACGGTTACACCCTGTCCCCACTGCTGTGGAAGAAAATCCGTCGCGGCCTCTCCGCCGGACGTGTCCAGAGCGTTGCCGTCCGCATTCTCGTCGAGCGCGAACTGGAACGACTGGCATTCCGCAGCGGTACGTACTGGGACCTGAAGGCGGAACTGGCCACTGGCAGCAACGAACCCTTCACCGCGCAGCTTGCCACCGTGGGGGGCCAGCGCGTCGCCACAGGCCGCGACTTCGATGAGCACACCGGAAAGATCAAGGAAGGCGTGAACGTTCTCCTGCTGCAGGAAGCCCAGGCCCGCGATCTGCAGACGCGACTGAAGCAGGGAGACTGGAATGTCACCAACATTGAGAAGCGGCCACAAACCCGCAAACCGCCCGCTCCGTTCATCACCAGTACATTGCAGCAGGAAGCAAACCGCAAACTGAACATGTCGGCCCGACAGGCCATGCAGACAGCTCAGAGGCTGTACGAAGACGGGCACATCACTTACATGCGTACCGATAGCGTCACGCTCTCCCAGGAAGCGATTGATGCCGCCCGTGACCGCATTGGCAGTAACTACGGGGCCGACTACCTCCCCGCGCAGCCTCGCCAGTACACGACCCGCCAGAAGAACGCCCAGGAGGCCCACGAAGCCATCCGTCCCGCTGGAACGGAAATGAAAACGGCTGACGAGCTCAACCTCTCCGGACCGGAAGCTCGTTTGTACGACATGATCTGGAAGCGCACGATGGCATCGCAGATGAACGATGCCCAACTCCGCTTCGATACCGTCACCATTCAGTCGGGTGAAGCCGAGTTCAAAGCGACCGGTCGTCACGTGGAGTTCCCCGGTTACTTCCGTGCTTATGTCGAAGGCTCCGACGATCCCGAAGCTGCCCTCGAAAACGAAGAATCGGCCCTGCCACAACTCGCCGAAGGGGACCGTCTGAAGTGCAGCGATGTGGAACCGCTCGGTCACGAAACCAAGCCACCCGCCCGCTACACAGAAGCGACACTCGTTCGCAAAATGGAGCAGGAAGGAATCGGCCGCCCGAGTACATACGCCAGCATCATCGGCACCATTCAGGATCGAGGCTACGTCCGCAAGTCCGGCAATCAGCTGATTCCGACATTCACGGCCATGGCGGTCTCCAAACTGCTGCAGCAGTACTTCCCGCAACTGGTCGACCTGCAGTTCACTGCCCAGATGGAACAGTCGCTCGACGATATCTCCAACGGAACATCGGAACGACTCCCATACCTCACGCAGTTCTACAGCGGCGAAGAGGGACTCGACCAGCAGGTCAAGGATCGCGAAGAGACGATCGATCCCCGTGAAGCATGCAGCCTGCGACTGGATGGATTGTCCTCCGTTGTGCGCGTCGGCAAATTCGGACCGTTCCTGGAAAAGCAGTCCGGAGACGAGTCTGTCACAGCTTCGCTGCCGGACGATATTTCTCCGGCTGATCTCAATAACGAGATGGCCGATGAACTGATCGCTCTCAAGAAACGGGGCCCACTGTCGCTGGGCATGCACCCCGACGACGGCGTCCCGATCTTCACAATGGTCGGACCATTTGGACCATACCTGCAACTGGGGGAAGTCACCGAAGAGAACCCCAAGCCCAAGCGCGTCTCGATTCCGAAGAACCTCGACCCGCAAACCATTGAACTGGAAACAGCACTCAAGCTCCTGGAGTTGCCCCGTCGGCTGGGACATCACCCCGAAGACAACAAAGTCGTCAATGCGGGTATCGGTCGCTTCGGGCCCTACGTTCAGCACGCCGGTAAGTACAAGTCACTCAGCCCGGAAGACGACATCCTGACCATCGGTCTCGACCGCGCTGTCGAATTGCTCAAACAGGTCAAGGCCCGAGGCGGCGCGACTCCGCTGAAGGAACTGGGCGAACACCCAACCGAGGGCGGCATGGTCGCCATTTTCGAAGGACGCTACGGCGCCTACGTCAAACACGGCAAGCTGAACGCCACAATCCCCAAGGACTACGAGCCGGAAGCCGTCACAATCGAAGAGGCCGTCAAGTGGCTTGAGGAACGCGCGGCCAAGGCTGGCGTGAAGAAGGGGGCCAAAAAGGCCGCAAAGAAAGCCACCAAGAAATCTGCCAAAAAGGCCACGAAGAAGAAAGCCGCCACAAAGAAGACCGCCACAAAGAAGGCCAAAGACGCGGAGTAGCCAAACCCCGGCGGCGCAAAAAAACAGGGGGCATCTGGCCCCCCACATTCTTTGATCGAGAAAACCGCATGGACTAGTCCATGAAAATGCGGTTCCACTCCGGGTAAATGCAGTCCAGCAAGTCGCGGCCTTCGGGTGTTCCCGAGTAGCAAATCTTCTGGTCATCCCGGCGATCGACTTCGGCAATCGCGACGGTGTCACCTTCCTCGGTGAACAACCAGTGAGGCTGGGTCAGCCAGTCCAGAACTTCAGTCAGATCCGCGCGTCCCGCAGGCAGAAACACTTCTCCGTCCAAGAACAGCTGGTAGCCGTACTCTTCCAGCTTGGACCATGGGAGGTCGGTAGCTTCCCCCTTCCAGTAAGGGGCCAGGACCGACTCGGCATCCGGCTTCACGTTTGGATTGTGCAGCATGTCGATCGCATTCCACGGGCAGATCGTCAGCTGATAATGTTCGCTGCTGTCGTTCGGTGAGCGATAACACATCTGGCAGCCAATGCACCGCGATGTGTCAATCTGGTGATAACTCTGCCCCGGAATGTTGCTCGGGACTTCGTAAATGCAATCGACCGGGCAGACCGTCGCACAGGACTGGCAACTGGTGCAGTTGTCCTTGTTAATGACGTTCAGATACCGCGTTTCTTTCTTGCGGTCATCTTTACGTGTTGCGAAGTACTCGTCGACGGAAATAGTCATGGTTGCATGAGTTCACGAATTGCGACCAGTTCAGCGCCACATACGGCGCAAGCTCCCCCACAAAACGCGGGGCGCACCCCTCGAAAAATAGCGGGCAGGGCTGGTCTCGACCAGTCAGTTCGCCCGCGAAGGCCGGAGATTCCCGACGCTGGGAGACCCATCGCCAGAGCGGCAGTATCTGCCGAACCGGGACAGTTTCCGGGACCGGCATCGCTCAAGCCGCAAAATCCCACAAAGTTTTCCCCACCCGCCCAGTCGCACTTGGACGAGACGGCAACTGCGAAGCTGGGAGAGCTGTACCAATTTTCCCGGCACCAACTGGCGGAACAATCGTCAAAGTCGTCACAAGCATCACCTGAAACACCACAAATCGTGATCTGACACGCAGATACAGCTTGCCAATCTGCTGAAAGTCACCTGCTCCTTCGGCCGATACTTCCGATGAATCTGCGGACTGTTGACCTGTGAAAACAAGCGGATTCCGGACGACAACCACCAGGAACCACCCAGAGCAATGATGGCTCCCGGTTCCCGTGGGCTGAAATCCGCGAGCGGAATGCTCCCCCCAATGAGGATGTCCTCTTGGAGTTGTTCCGTGACCTGAATGAATGGAGACGCAAACCATGAAGCCCTTCAAGATGATTGCTGTCATCGCCACGCTGTTTGTCATGGGTACCGACGCCCATGCCGGACTGCTGTCGATGCGTTCGGGATGTGGTGGGTCAAAATGTTGCGACTGTGCGCCGACATTTGCCCCCAGCTGCTGCAAACCAACAATTGTGCGCCCCTGTGTCCGGCCTCGGATCAAACACCGCTGCTGCAAGCCAACCTGCTGTGACATGGGCGGGCCGTCGAATTCCTGCTGCCCGGTTATCACCGCCAGCCCCTGCAATTCCGGCTCCTGCATCAATCAGGGCTGCTGCGTGCCTGGCAACGCCTGTGCTGCACCCTGCCGCCAGCAAACGTGCTGTGACCCCGGCTGCGCCGCTCCGGCCTGTATCAGCGGAGATGTGACGTGCAACGCTCCCGTGACCTGCGACAACAACAACTGCTGCCCGGGCGATATCACCTGTGCTGCTCCATGTCTCGGCGGAGACAGCTGCATCTCCAGCTGCTGCGATGACAAGGCAAATCCCTGCTGCATCAGCGAGCTGATCATGCAGTCTCAAACAGCCTGCTACGCCCTGACCCGTCGTGAAGCACTCCACCTGCTGGGGGATCACTACGACTGCCGCTGCCATCCGGAAATCATGGCTGCCTTTGTCTTCGCCCTGAACGACTGCGATCACCGCGTTCGTGCCAAGGCCGCCGACGAAATTGGCGATCAAATCCGAAAGCATGGTTGCTGCAGCCAGCCAACAGTGAACGGACTGACCTACGCTCTGGGCGATCCCAGTCGCAGTGTTCGCCGTCAGGCCGAGCAGGCGCTCAAGCTCTGTGGCTACAAGATTGTGAAGCCATGTAAGGGTTCCTGCTGTGACGGCTGCACCGACATCGGCTGCTGCACTTCGATTGCACCGGCGGTCATGCCCATGGACGCTGCCGCCAGGCCAATTGATGGACCAGCAACGCACGAAGCCGGCTACTCTCCAGTAGTGGCTGAGGAAGCTCCTGCTCCTCCAGCCGAAGACGAAGCTGTCCTGTTCCAGGGCGAGCTGGTTGACGATGAACTCACCGCACCAGCCAAGCGAAACCTGAGCAACCTGTTTGGACTCGCCAACTAGTCTTGCTTCTAGTATCGCACGTATGAAGTCTGCGGCCTCTCCATTCAGAATGGAGAGGCCGCTGTTCGTTGATGGGTCGCCCCTGGGGAAAACGGATACTACATCGGTACGTCGCGCGGGTAACTCACATCCAGCGTTTCCTGCATCGCTTCCGAGAAATCCAGTTGGGGATCAAAGCCCAGGAATTGCCGGGCCTTTTCGATGCTGTAGTCCGTATTGAAGCCCAGGAACTTGATCGTAGCCTGCGATAGTGGTGGCGGTGCCTCTCTTCCGAGTAGACGCCACACCCGCTCAAGCCCGCTCGCCAGCATGCGGGCAAACCACAAGGGAATCCGCTTCTGTGGGAACGGCACGTCAATCCCACGGCAAATTGTCTCGATGAATTCTCGCTTGCTCACCAGGCGCCCATCGGTGATGTTGTAGGCCTCACCAGTATTCGGCGTCTCCAGTGCCAACAGGACGGCTGTCGCAAGATTTCGGGCCGCGGTGTTGTTCAGCAGATTCTCTCCAGAGCCCAGGTAGGCAAACTGCCCGCTTCGCAAGCGATCCACAACCCGGGGAACCACCGTCCGATCGCGCGGTCCATAAATGAACCCGGGCCGCAGGATGACGAAGGGAACGCGATCTCGCGCAGCCAGTTCTTTCAGGAGACCCTCAGCAGCAATCTTGCTCCTGGTGTAGCTGTCAATCCCCGTCTCCGACAATGGTTCCAGCTCATCTGTTCCGTAATGGTCGCGGGCCGGATAGACCCCCAGCGAACTGATGAGTACAAACCGTCTGAGAGATTGTGATGACCAGGCCGCATCCCACAGTGAACGCAGGCCCTGTACGTTGACCCGTTCGTACTCGGAGTAGGGCCCCCAATCACCCACCTTGGCAGCACAATGAACGATGTGCGTCACACCAACCAGCGCAGCCTGCAACGATTCCGGGGACTCCAGATCCCCACTTCGCAGTTCCACACCCAGGTCGCGGAGAAATTCACCATCGGTGGATCGGCGCACAAGCGCCCGCACGATCCAGCCGGCCTTTCGCGCCGATTCGACAACATGACTTCCCACCAGACCAGTTGCCCCGGTCACAAGCAAGACATCGTTGTCTGAAGGGCTCATCAACTGTTTCCGCATGTGCAAACGAAATCCTCTGTCTGCCACGGCAATTTGCCGGAACATGTCCGGAGGATGGCAGTTGGTATGAGAATGCGAACTGGATGACAATCGTGCAACCGTCACGATCCAATGAATCCCAACCAGAGGTGCAACGGGCATTCGCTGCACCGCTAGTCGCGACCCACATCTTTGTCTCTCTTCGACACGAGGAACCCTCCGTCGGCGGATGTTGCCGAAAAACGTTGCGAACTCACGCCGTCACACCCCGATAACTTTGGCGTGCGGTGGTGTCATCCTCGATCACGTAGCGGCGTGAACCGGGTCAGTCTTCGCGACTCCCAACGAGATGACACGAAACCACGGGAATTCACCCGCACCAGGAGGTCGATGCCACGGAAGGAGGATACTTTCACTTATCAGGCCATTGGCCTCGAACCGATGCGTGGTCTTGCCTTCGAGACGCGTTCATCAACTTGCCGCCGGAGCACCCCTTGAGCCATTCGCACCTCCCCATTCGCCACCTTGTTCGACAGCTCGAAAAGTCCCGAGCTGAAAGAGATCAGCGCGGCGCAACCGCCCCAGAAACGAAATCGATCCCAAACTGGGTCAACGCCTTCGTCGACGAGCTGGCCGAACTGTTCGAACCCTTCCAGGGAGTCGCCCGCGTTGGCTACGAGGCCTGTCAGTCCGACGATGCCTGGGAAATCGCCATGTTCCTGGGGGAAAAGGAACTCGTTGGCGGGGCAGCCGATGGCCGTATGGTGCCCGTCAACTTCCGGTTCGACATCAAGGGAATCTCAAACTGCTTCACACAGGTGACTGGCGTTTTCTGGAACGCATTTCCGAACAGCCACGTCTGTTTCGACGGAGCCGCAGATCTCTCCTTCCTCACCGTCGACGGGCTGGTCAATGGAAATGCGATCCGCCTGCAGCTACACGCCACGCCACCGGACTGTGTCGGCCCAGCCATGCGTGAACACATCGATGGCCGACTGGAACTGGTGTAGCCGGACGCGACATTTTCACTCACTCCGGAACCAGGCGGGGTGAAGCAGGTGACAATAGTCGACGCTGATCGGTACGATAGGCCATCCCGAATCGACCTCAGCAGACGGCACCAGCCATGAACGACACCCCGGCCACACCGGAAGACCTTCAGGAGAAAGAAGCCCAGGCCATTCGTGGTCTGGCCACCGCCTACGCCCGCATGCGGGAAGAGATCGGCAAGGTCATTATCGGTCAGAACGAAGTGGTCGACGAACTGTTGATCGCCCTGTTCAGCCGGGGGCACTGCCTGCTGGTCGGGGTTCCTGGTCTCGCCAAGACACTGCTCGTGAGCACCGTCTCCCGGATTCTGCAGCTGTCGTTCCGACGCATTCAGTTCACGCCCGACCTGATGCCTTCGGACATCACGGGAACGGACGTATTGCAGGATGATCCGGAGTCGGGCCGACGGACGTTCCAGTTCATGCAGGGGCCACTCTTCACCCACATGCTGCTGGCGGACGAAATCAACCGAACACCCCCCAAGACACAGGCCGCACTGCTGGAAGCCATGCAGGAGCGCCATGTGACGGTCGGGTCCAATACATATCGGCTCCCCTCACCATTCTTTGTGCTGGCGACCCAGAACCCGATTGAACAGGAAGGAACTTATCCGCTCCCTGAAGCGCAGCTCGACCGCTTCATGTTCAACATTGTGGTGAAGTATCCAAGTGCAGCCGAGGAATTGCGGATCCTCAAGCAGACCACCGGTTTCGATGAACCGGAACTGAAGCCCGCTTTGACGGGACAGCAGATTCTCGCCCTCCAGGAAGTCGTGCGGAAGGTGCCAGTGGCCGAACACGTGTTCGTCTACGCGCGCGATCTTGTGCGGGCCACGC
>JAGQPW010000045.1:31668-35201 GCA_020426515.1 Planctomycetaceae bacterium
CGTCCGAACGAAGAAGGGGCCAGCGAGTTTTCCAAACGATACCTTTCCTGGGGTGCTGGCCCTCGTGCCGGGCAGTATCTCATTCTGGGAGCCAAAGCCCGCGCCGTGCTCAGTGGTCGCTTCCACGTCACTACCGACGATGTCAAATCGGTGGCATTGCCCGTGTTACGACACCGAATTCTGACGACGTTCCAGGCCGACAGCGAAGGTATCAGTCCGGATCAGGTCATTGAACAGCTCCTTCGCAAAGTCCCCGTGGCCTCTCAGGAACGCGCCAAGAAAATTGCCAGCGGCATCAAGAGCTGATCCGGCCCCCGCCGAACAACATCCCTCCCGCACTGTACGGCAAGGCAGGTGCCGAACCTCCGACGGCGAGTCCTGCCCCCGCAGTGGGAATGCGTGCCCGCCGGACGATGAGCGAGCCATCAAGGCTCCAACTCGTGCGAGAACATCGAGGAGATCATGAAGCAGCACGTGGTTCCTGCCCGCTACTACAAGGGAATGAGCCAAATTGTCTTGCGATTCTTCGCCATTGCCGTATTCGCGATCCTGGTGGCGGGAGGCGTCGCCGCGATACTCATGAAACTGTTCCCCCGGGCTGAGACCGGGCCATCACTGCATTTTCCTTCAGCCTTCATGGCCAGTACGGGGCTGCTTCTGGCAGGCAGCATCTCCATCGAACTCGCCCTCGGCTATATTCGGCACGAAAAGCAAACTCTCTTTCTACGCTGGATGTCGATTGCTCTCCTGGTCGGCGCCGGCTTCATGGGCGTGCAGACATTCGCACTCTGGAGCATGTTTCCGGAACACCGCAGTCCAGAGGATGCATCGCTCGAATCGACCGCCTTCGCTCTCGCGCTCGCCGCACTGCATGCATTGCATTTTTTTGTGGCCGTACTGTTTGTCTCCTGGGTCACGGCCCGATCATGGTCACACCGCTACGATCATGAGTACCATTGGGGCGTCAAGTTCTGTGCCCGTTTCTGGCATGCTCTTGGCATCGTCTGGATGGCCATCCTGCTGGTCTTCTTCATCGCGTCAACCTGAACGGGAATTCCGAGTGGATCAACTGCTCACCGCATGGCCTTTGCCGCTGGTCTTTCTCGCCTTCGGACTGTCGCTGCTGGGCGCGCTGTTGCTGCTCGCTCCGGGAACATCCTTGCTCAGTCGCAGCATTTTACTGATCACTGCCGCGTTCCAGCTGACGGCGGGGATAGCAATCCTGTGGCTTCCCGAATGGACGAGTCGACACATTCCATTCGGTCGCATTCTGCTGACCTTGCAACTGGATCAGGCGGCGGGCGTCTGGCTGACATTGTGCGGCGGCATGCTCGGGATACTGACACTCAGTGGAACACTTGACCTCCCCCGACATCGTCAAATCCTGCTTCTGCTGGCCATCGGCTGCGTTGCGGCGGCCGCTTGTCAGGATGACTTCCTGTGGCTGCTGATGCTGGTTTCGTGCTGCGGCTGGCTCTGCATTGCCGCTCTCGCCGAGGACATCTCTGCCTCGCAGTTCTCTCCCGGCGGTCGCTGGCAGGACCTGCCAGTCTGGTGCGGTCTGTTTGTCGTGGCTGATCTCGCTGCCATCGGCGGATTGAAACTGTTGCTTGCTTCACTGCCGCATCTCAGCCTCACTCAACTCCAGGCTTCGCACGTTTGGGCCCGCATGGCGGAGCGCGAGCCAGCCATGCTGAGTTCGGCGGCAACACTCCTGTGGGGGATGCTGGTGATTCGACTCGGAATCTACCCGGCCATCAGCTGGCTCAAAGCCGCATCCCGGACGACGACAGCGACACTCGTGCTGATCACCTTGATCTGGCCCGCCAACCTGCTCATCTGGTTCCGTCTGCTTCCCATGCTGCAACTGGCTCCGGAAACCCGACTGATGGTCGCGGGCCTGTCAGCATTCTCCCTGGTCCTGCTCGGATTTCTGGCCTGCTTTCTGCCGGCTGAAGACGTCTCTGAAACAGACCGGCAACAGGCCACACACCAGCACCACCGCCGCTGCCTGCTGTACATCGCTGCGGGCTTCAACGCCATTGTCTGCCTGGGCCCAATTGCAGCAGGTACTCTCGAGCCGAACGTCTTCATGGTCGCCGCGTTTGCCGCATGCGTTGGCCCTGCGCTGTTCATGCTCTTGCTTGAATTTCCGAATATGCGGTTGCTGGCCGTGTTGGCCGGTGGAGGAATGTCAGCAGCTGTTCCCGGTTTCGGCTGGTGCCTCGACACCGCCTTTCACCCAAGTCAATTGCCGGCGTTGGCCAACTCGCTGGGATGGCTCACGGGACTCGGCCAGCTTCTCTTGTGGTGTGGCCTGCTCCGAGTGGTCAGCCAGATCTATCGCGTCCATCGGTCGACAGCCCGTTTCTTTGCGGCCACGTTCGCTGCAGGACTGATTGGTGGGTTGATCGCCGGGATCTGTTTCCCACAGACATGGGGTTTCGGCGCTGACCCGAACATGCTGCTGGCTGCGTGGGCCATCCCAGCATTCGTACTGGCCGTTGCCGCTGTCAGACTTCATCTCATCACGCCCGTCGAGACGACACGTCGAAATTCACTGACTCGCCTTGCCGAGCAGGAATTCTATCTCAACGACATCCTCGAACAGGCAATCGCCTACCCCATGTGGTGCCTGCAACTCGTCATGACCTATCTGGCGGATGGTCTGTTCTTGCGTGGCCTTCCATTTGCCACCAAAGCAATGGAATCAAGCACCGGCGAAGCCCTGGAAGAGCTGGACGCCCCCGCCATGCGAACCATGCACTGGGAAGTTGTTCTGATGACGACACTTGCCCTCGGGCTCGCCGTGTGGGTAATGGGTTAGCGCAGGAACCACTTTCCTTCATCGAACCATGTCCCCGCAATTACCGTCGGACGTTGAGGGAGCGAAAGATCCTGCTGCAACAGGAGCGACAAGTCTGTCAACAGCCCCGGATGGTTCCCGTAGTACGAGTGTCCAAACGGATCACGCTGGCTCACCCCCTTGAGCCGCACAATGTCCAGCCCGCGAGTCATGCCGCTGCGCGCATCTCCCACTCGAAAGCCACTCTTGCCCTGTCCGTTCACATAGCGAGACAGGTCCAGAGCAAAGTCGGATTCCGAGCAGTACAGCGTCATACTCTGGGCGATGCGGCCAATCGCAGGCAATGACGACTGAAACGTTGCTGGCTCCACATCCGGTGCCGCAAAGACCACGTGCGTCAACGGCGATGGTTCGCCCAGCCGGGGATGCCACAATTCCCACCCCGAAAACTGCGGCTTCAGCAATCCCGAAGTCAACCCCGTCGTCAACCGAGAGACCTCCTCTCGTGGCATCCCGATCAACGGCTGATAGTTCGTCAGCAACTGCAATGCATTGAGCAGATACCGGTTCCCCATGCTGTGCGCCAGCACGTGGATCCGCACATCGGGATCAAGTTGAGCCCGCAACTCCGCCAGGACTCCGGCCAATGCTGGAGCGGACTGCTGGGTCGTCTGCTTGTCTTGAAAGTAACCCAGATTGCTGGCGGCAGAATTCCAGTCGAAAGCCA
>JAGQPW010000045.1:35301-37133 GCA_020426515.1 Planctomycetaceae bacterium
TGGAGCGGACTGCTGGGTCGTCTGCTTGTCTTGAAAGTAACCCAGATTGCTGGCGGCAGAATTCCAGTCGAAAGCCAGCATCACCCCATCGAAAGGCATGTCAACTCCCAGTTGTGCCGCCCGGCAAACGGCCTCGTTGAAAGTGACATTGAATCCATGCACGAACACGAGCACATCACGTCGCTTGCTGCGATCCACCAGTTGCCGTACGACCTGATAGAAGGCCCCCTCCTCAAGCTGGTCATCCTGCAATCGAATGACGTGCGAGTCCGACGGAGGCTGGTCAGCAGGAGCCAATGCCAGGCTGCCACGACCCCGGTAAGCCGGCAGCTTCACCGCGCTCATTCCGTACAGCAGCTGATCGCCATCACCAACAAAGTCACCTGTTACTGCATCGAAACGCCGCAGCGTGACAAAGGGAACCTGCCATGTCAGATGTGTCTGTGTCTGCTCCACAATGGCTGGTGACTCAGACACAGAGACATCAATGAACGCGCCCGAGCGGGTTGGATCCACCGGAGCCGGAGACCAGTATGTCACGTAGCGTACGCCCACCCCCATGGCGAACACCATGCTGGCCATTGCGTAGTACTTCAACTTGTCCTGTACCGCCTGCCACATCGCCGCCTCATCGCCTCACAAGTCAAGTGCATCCTGCGTGCGGATCGGTATGCCATTCTCAATTCCAGGTCAAGATGAATCGACTGTCGGGCTCGATTTGCAAGTCTCATGGCGAAGATTCTCAAGTCGCAAAAATGATGCCCCGGAGCCTTTCACGACAGCGTTGCATCTGTTCAAATCTCGCCTGTCGACAGCGGCAGTTCTTGCCCGCTCGACGACATCAGCGGCAAGGAGATTGACGCCGTACCTCCTCTGGAAACGATTTCCCCGTAGGCAAAGCAAGTTCGTTCTGATGGCCTCTCAATGAAGGCCATCCCCCAGTATGATCATGTTCCATGGTCCTGCACGGGGTTGTGTGTTTTAGTCATTCCAAGAGGTCAGTTCTCTATGATCCACTACTCGTGTGATCTGTGCGGCAAGAAGATTCGTAACGAACGGTACACCGTGAAGGTGGAGATCGCTCCAGCGGTCGATCCAGATGAACTCACTCCAGCCGATCTGGATGTGGACCACCTGCAGCTGATCGCCGAGGAAATCTCGGCCATGGAATCCACCGCTGAATTCGCTCTTCCGGAAACCGGTCCACAGCAACTTCAGTTTGATCTCTGTGCACGGTGTTGTCACACTTATGCCAGGTCGCCGTTGGGACGCCTCTCTCCAACTCGCCCTAACTTCAGTCACAACTGAGTTGCCCGATCACGGAAGGCTGGTGCCAAACCGTCTACGGCAACTGGGAATACTCAGTGCCCCATGGCGACTTCCGTCGACAAGTACCTCTCCCCTGAAGCGATCTCGCGCATCTCGCGTCTGGAGGTGAGCGCTCGGCATGTGGTCGAAGGGTTTCTCTCCGGCCAGCACCGCAGCCCCTACTTCGGGCAGTCCATCGAGTTCGTTCAGCACCGCGAATACGTTCCCGGCGATGACGTTCGACGCATCGACTGGAAGGCCTGGTCCAAGACCGACAAGTACTACGTCAAGCAATACGAAGAAGAGACGAACCTGCGGACCACGATCCTCGTGGACAGCAGCGAATCGATGCAGTTCAGCTCTGGCCAGCTCAGCAAATACGATTACGCCTGTTCACTGGCCGCCGCACTCACCTACCTGCTGCTCCGGCAGCAGGACGCCGTGAGCCTTGTCGCGTTTGACGACGAGATCCGCGGCATGGCCCCCTCCCGCAGCCGCAATACACACCTCGGCACGGTTCTCTC
>JAGQPW010000460.1 GCA_020426515.1 Planctomycetaceae bacterium
CTCGCGCTGAAGCCCGTCTCGGACAGGACCTGAACCTGAATGTCCGGATGACGGACGACAGCATGTTCGGTACGAACGTGACCATGGACGTTGAAGTGCGATTCAACGGCCGTATCCCCACACGCTTCCCCAACGCCTACGATACGTATGCCCGTCGCTACGATCAGGTGCGACGTACCTGGGCCGTGCACACCACGACCGAAGGTCAGAAGAACATCAATGTGCCGCTCATCAATCCCGATACCGGCAATCCGTGGCTGATCACCTGGGTCGACAGCAGCAATGCGGGCGGCGCCGGTACGTTTGAGAATCCATTCGACGCCCTGCCGGCAAGTGCACCTGGCCATGACCTGGTTCTGGTGCGAGCAGGTGGTCCCGATACCACCGGCAACATCGTCCTCGAAAACAACCAGCAACTGCTGGGTGAAGGCTTTGCGAACTTCATCGACACGGACCGTCTCGGTGTGATTCAGCTGCCCGTTCTGCAGCCCGATGGCACCCCGGGATTCGCCGACGCCGGGGCCCGCCCCGTGCTGGCGGGTGACGCGGGAATGGGAC
>JAGQPW010000461.1 GCA_020426515.1 Planctomycetaceae bacterium
CGGAACAAGCAAACAAAACGGACGAGGAGAAGTAAAGAACCAACGGGATCACCGCGGACTTCAACGCCGCCGCGCACTCGACGGGCAGATCGACCGGCCGCGGTGCTTCCGCCTCGACCCAGTCGCACAAGCCGCCGAGGGTGCGGTCGGCCGAGATCACGGTGCCCACGCCGGCGGCCAGCATGTCGAAGGCGGTGTCGCGCCCGGTGCCGGCTTGCACCACCGCCTCGATCTCGGCGCGATGCTGGTAGTGGTAGAGGAGCGGCGAGAGCGTCACCGCCGGCTCGCCGGGATCACCATCGCGCAGGATCAGCAGGCCCGCGGCCGGGACGCGCTCGGGCAGAACCTCGCCGCGGAGCACGGGTGCCGGCTGGGCCTGCAGGAGGGTGTAGAGGGCGGCGAGGATGATTTCGCGTGTCGTCACGGGAGCCGCCCCTCCGCCCAGTTCGCGACGATCCGCCCCGGCACCGCGTCGTGCGCACGCTCGGCGTCCCGCGCGAGGTCGAGCCGCTTCGGCAGCTTCACCTGCGGCACCAGCAGGAAGATCGGCGCGGTG
>JAGQPW010000462.1 GCA_020426515.1 Planctomycetaceae bacterium
GACCTTTTGCCAGCGACGTCAACGCACACGAGCAGATTCGACGTGTGACGCCGGTGATTCGTGGGATCCACGCCCAATGCGACGTCGCCATTTCCATCGATACGCGACTCGCCCTGGTCGCACGGGCGGCGCTGGACGAGGGGGTTGAGATTATCAACGACGTCAGCGGTCTGGAAGGAGACCCTGACATGCTCTCAACGGCGTTGCGCAGCGAGGCCGGCATCTGCGTGATGCACATGCAGGGCACGCCGCAGACGATGCAGGTTGCGCCCCATTACAACGACGTCGTTACAGACGTCGCCGACTATTTGCAGCGCCGCTGCGTCGCACTGAGCGATGTAGGTTTCGACGACGATCGCGTCTGCCTCGACCCCGGCGTTGGATTTGGCAAGACGCACGAGCACAATCTCGAACTAATGCGAAACTGTCGCCAATTCCACGATCTGGGTCGGCCGCTGCTAGTTGGACACTCGCGCAAAGGTTTTTTGGGAAAGCTATTGGGCGACGCCGAAGCCTCACGTGACGCCGTCACCGCAGGCGCCAGCGTCGCGCTG
>JAGQPW010000463.1 GCA_020426515.1 Planctomycetaceae bacterium
GCATGCGCAGCGGTTTATTGATTTGGTGAATTCCGTTCGTCCGCAGGTGTGTGAATGTACAGTCAGCGACGTCGTGAAACGACAGAGCGCTGGCGAATCGTTCTGCCTAATTGATGTACGGGAAGATCGGGAGTTCGCCAGCTCTCGTATTCCCGGTGCCGTTCACATTGGACGCGGCGTGCTGGAACGCGACATTGAAGCAACGATTCCGAATCCGGCCGCTCCGATCGTTCTGTATTGCGGGGGCGGATATCGCTCGGCATTGGCGGCACTGAACCTGCAGCAGATGGGATACACCAATGTCATTTCCATGGACGGCGGGATACGCGGCTGGCGAGAGGCCGGACTGCCCATCGAACAAGGCACTCCAGGATAGGGCCGCATAAGACTACGGACGCAGCTGGCCGATCGCGTTTCGTGGTCAGGTTCTCGTTGATGTGTTATGGTGCTAGGCTGTGTTTATAAAGTGGAAACTCGGTCCAGTAGCGACTCGCGGCGTTCCCTCTACCGCTTGCGCCCGCTCCGTGGGAGAGGAAACAGAGCCTATAGATATC
>JAGQPW010000464.1 GCA_020426515.1 Planctomycetaceae bacterium
ATATCGCCGCCCCAGTGCGGCATCGGCTTTTGCTGGAAGATTTCGAATGACTTCAAGCGGAAGTCCCGCATCCAGCCCGGTTCGCCCTTCATTTCCGAAATCTGACCAATGATGTCCGCATCGAGCCCCTTGCGGGACATGAAGGTGTATTTATCGGTCGGATCGTGAAATCCGTACTGGTAATCCCCAATCTCCACGTGAGCCTTCTCACGGAGTTCTTCTTCGGGGGTTGTCAAAGCATCAATGGATGGTGTCATGGTTGCTCTCTCCGATGGAAAGTCGGGATTGCTGATGGAAACTCGGATCGCGGCGATTGGCCACGAATTGGGATGAGCATGGAGGTCAAACCTCAGTCCCTTGCAGCTCAGGGGACGCACGATTGTTCAGTTAGCTCGCTCGTTCTCTTTGGTCGGCGGAACCAACTCATCCGGCGGTGGCACCGGTTCCGGTGGCGGGAACGTGACTTGATCGTATATTTCCGCCAGTGGAATCTCACATGCTGGATACTTGAATTGTGCGTCCCCTTCGGTGAACTCGGTCAACACCCATTGACC
>JAGQPW010000465.1 GCA_020426515.1 Planctomycetaceae bacterium
TGCTCCGACAATTAATCCGGGCGCGGCTTGTTGGGCTTCGGGGCTACAGCCGAGCAGCAAGCACAGAGGCGTGATTGCGGCGGCAACGAGAATTGCAAGCCTGGATTTCATCTGGCAGTTCCTGTCGAGATCCAGCGATCGATGGGAAAGGATGCGTAGAAAGCACCCAATCCTACCGGAATTTGCTCCCAGACTCACGTTCCGCCCATGTAGAACGAATCTCATTTGCGCAAATCGCACCCGTCGCCCCAATTTACGAGCCGACGGCCATCCAAAAGCCGCGATCGGCCGCCGTCGTCACGCTACACTGCTGGACAAGCCAGCAGTGGCACCCGGCACTCGGCTAGATTTCCAAACCCAATAAGTAGTCTAGTGAACCAGGATAGCTCTCGTCCTTCGGGCCTGCTTAGAGGCGCCCTTGGATATCTCGAATATCTTAGGGCGAAGATTGAAGACAGATCGACTGACCTGCCCGATGCAATACGCGAATTCGAGGCACTGCTATTAGTCACTTGGCAAAGGACCAACGACTCAGCTTCTTTGTTGCCGAAGGA
>JAGQPW010000466.1 GCA_020426515.1 Planctomycetaceae bacterium
CGTCCCCAACTTCCGATTCGCTTCGTTGAGTTTCGCACCCCATTCGGAACTCTCGTTAAACGTCTTCAGGCTCTCCTCACCGACCCGGATCAGTTCCTGATGCGCACTCTCCGCCTTGGCAACTTCCTCCGGCCCGGCCAACGGAATAAATCCTTCGCGAGGCTTGTTCATCGACTGGAATTCTTCCGACCCCGCATACGGATACTTCGTGCTGGCAAAGATCCCGTACAACCCGTAATAATCCTGCATCGTCACGGGATCGAACTTGTGATCGTGGCATCGCGCACAGCGGAACGTGATCCCCATCAATCCCCGTCCCACGGTATCGATCGTGTCTTCGAGCGTCAGATGCATCAGTTCATAGGGAGCCGTCGCGTACCGCCGCGACAATGCAATGAACCCAGTTGCCACGATCAGATCGTTCCTCTTCTCCGGCTCCGCAGCCGCCATCAGATCCCCCGCCAGCTGCTCCTGCACGAATCGATCGTAAGGCTTGTCTGCATTGAACGAATCGATAATGTAGTCGCGATAACGGTAAATCTCCGGAATCGG
>JAGQPW010000467.1 GCA_020426515.1 Planctomycetaceae bacterium
GTTGGTCAAGAAGATTGTGCATGCCGGAGCTGAGTGCCGTTCGGAAAAGGCGGCCGAGGCGAACTTGCTCCACGTCGGTGATTGCCATGTCTCCGCCAAGACCACCGCCATTGGCCCTCGTTATGTTTGCCAAAAGGCGGCGAAGCCATCCCCCCGATCCGATCCACCGCTCTCTCCGACAACGGCCGCCGGGAGCCCTGTCTCAACAACCGCCCCAGCTCCCCCTACATCCAAAGAACCACCGCCAAGGCCTACAAACCCCTCAATTGCTGACCTGCGGACCCGCTGGGACAGGTCCGTGTTCGCCAACTGACGGGTCAACTCCTCCCGCAATTCGGCGGTCAACACTTCCTAACCGAGCAATGTCGTCGCTCCGAAAAACGTCAACTTTTCCTTCGCCACAAGTTTCTGAGCAAACTCCCGAATCCGGCTAGGGCGTGTGGACATTCGTCTATCGGCAAAATGCTGAAAATGTGATGATATGGTGGACTGGAACTGGTCAGGGAGGATCTCGAAATGCCGCATCGTCACGCACTCACCGATGGTCAATGG
>JAGQPW010000468.1 GCA_020426515.1 Planctomycetaceae bacterium
CGTCCATGGTCATCGCCTCGATGCAGACGCGCACCATTTTCTCCCACACCGGCACCTCGCGCGGCGGTCCGCCGCGGCGGTCGTTCTGCGGTGTCCGGTCGGGACGGTATTTGACTTCCACCGGGAAGGTCCGGCCGCCGGCTTCGAGCACGGTTGCGGGAGCGAGGAAATCGGCCAGTCCCGCGGTTTCCAAGGTGGCGGACATGACCAGTACCCGCAGGTCGGGACGGGTCGATTCCTGCAGGTCGAGGCAGCGGGAAAGCGCGATGTCCACCGCCAGCCGACGCTCGTGGAACTCGTCGAAAACCACCGCGCCGACGCCCGTCAGCTGCGGGTCGTCCTGGATCCAGCGCTGGAACACGCCGTCGGTGAGGTAGACGATGCGTGAGTCGTCGCGGTATTTCGTGTCGAAACGCACCGCGTAGCCGACCTCCCGGCCGATTGTGGCTCCCCGTTGTTTCGCCACCCAGCCGGCCAACAGGCGCGCCGCCATCCGGCGCGGCTCGATCACGAGGATCATGCCAGGCACCCCGGCGTCCACCAGCATGCCCG
>JAGQPW010000469.1 GCA_020426515.1 Planctomycetaceae bacterium
AAGGGCGTACGTGCGAAGCGATCGACGATGGCGTGGTCATGGCGGACCCATCTTGAGTGTCCATAGAAGTCCTCAGTCAGGTGCAATAGCATGTCGTCGGGAAAACTTTGTTACACGAAAAGCACAAAAAACATGGCGCCCCGCAAGAGACGCCATGAACCATGCCTCAAAATTCGCTGATTACTTCGCCGCCGCCTCGACTTCCCAGCGCTCGATAGATCGTTTGGTCAATGTTCTCGCTGATGAAGCGAACCGAACCGTCGGCCAGCGTAAAGTTTGCTCCGCCAACATGCACACTGCGAAATGCGTAGACCGCATTCTTCTGCCAGTAGTCCGAGGCTGATCCATCGACGTATTGTGCCGTGTTCAGCGGCACGATCGTCGATGCTTCGACTGTCCCCTGACCAGGATGCCCCCACACCCAATTGGTGTTACCGGTTCTTGCTTCCCCAGCTCGGTGACCGCGCGTGAACGTCCAGCCTTTGATGTTGTAGTGCATTTCTCCAGCGAGGATGGTGTTTGTGGTTCCATCGGTGATATCGCGGAACTTC
>JAGQPW010000046.1:0-2354 GCA_020426515.1 Planctomycetaceae bacterium
CCATGGATGTTAATCCTGTTGTCCGTCAAAGTCGCGTTGATCCCGGAGTACCTGCCCGACCACCCATTCCGCCTCGCACCAGCGAATGGTTATTCTGGAACGCCGCAACGACAGACTAGCTGCAGGTGCAGGGCCCCACGCCTTGGATCACAAGCTCTCTTGCAGGGTGTCTCCATCGGGACTGAAGCCGTTCGAAAAGCCCTGAGGTGTCAATTGGCACTCCAGCTGTCACCGTCCTTCTACTTGCTCCCTTGCTGTGCCCCCTCTTGCGTTGGACCTACCGGCACATCGAGAATCAACCGACAACACGCCACCCGTTTGCCGTGTGCGGAACGCTCCGGTATCGTGCATGCAGCAAGTCACCACCGCTGTTGTGCTCGCCTCCGAAAGGGATCCAAATGCTGCGTTGCGTGTTACTGTTTCTGGGCGTCCTTCTACTGTGTTCAGCATCCACACTGCGGGCTGAAGAAGTCATCCTGCTGGAACGTGTCGGGGCCGATTCCGAAGTCTCTCCGGTACTGCAGGCAGCGGGCTGCACCATTCAGATGCGACGGCTCTCCGGTGGCAAGCAGGAAGGTGTCGAACTCATTCGGCTCGACAATGGAAACCTGAGAATCTGGCTCAGTCCAATGCGAGGATTGAGCATTCTGGCCGTTGAACGCAAAATGGCAGGCGGTCAGTACGAGAAAGTCCTTGGCTGGGATTCTCCAGTTAAGGAAGTTGTCCATCCGCAGTACATCAACCTGGAAAGTCGCGGCGGACTGGGCTGGCTTGAGGGATTCAATGAATGGATGGTTCGCTGTGGCCTCGAATACGCAGGGCATCCCGGACGCGATGAATTCATCGACAATACCGGGGCCACCTCCACGATGGATCTCACGCTGCACGGTAAGGTCGGAAACATTCCGGCATCGCTGACCGAGGTGGTCGTTGACGGAGATCGAGTCGCCATTCGAGGCGTCGTGCACGAGCGGATGTTCTTTGGCCCTAAACTGGAACTCATCGCCGAAGTCTCCACAACCGCGAATTCATCAGAGTTCCGCATCCACGACACCGTCATCAATCACGGGGCGGCACCGCAGGAAATCATGCTGCTGTACCACTGCAACTTCGGACAGCCGCTGTTGCAGCAGGGGGCGAAAGTGCTCGTCGCGGCCGATCGCATCATTCCCATGAACGAACATGCCGCCACTTCGATTGATGACTACGCCACCTACGCCGGGCCAACTCCCGGCTACATCGAGCAGGTCTATCTGGTGCATCCCCGCAGCGATGGCAGGGGAGAAACGCTGGCGCTCCTCAAGAATGCCGACAGTTCGCTCGGCTGCTCGCTCCGCTGGTCAACCAAACAACTGCCGTACCTGACCATCTGGAAGAACACGACCACACTCGCCGATGGCTATGTCACCGGCCTCGAACCGGGGACCTGCTTTCCGTACAACCGCAGTGTGGAACGGTCTGCCGGACGCGTAATGAAACTCCCCTCGGAAACTCCACACACGTTTGCAATTGATGTCGCGGTGCATGCGACGACAGACGCCGTCGCTGCTGTTGAGAAGCAGATTGGCGAGTTGCAGGGGGACAAACCTGCACAACTCGACAAGACTCCACCGGCCCACTAATGCGACGGTCCCTTCCACGGCTTACTCACCTGCTCACTGAGAAATCTCCATGCTTCGAACCTGCCTTGCTCTCACGCTGCTTAGTTCTGTCGTCGTCGCTGATGAACCGAAGGAGTCGATCGAACCGAAACTCCTTGGCAACATTCATCAGGTGACGCATGGCTTCCCGCGCGCCGGGGAAGGGTACTTCTCTCCGGATGATCAGCACATCGTCTATCAGGCTTACCCGCTCGGCTATCCGTTCTATCAGATCTACGAACAGGCACTGGAAAATGGCACACCGCGCCGCATCAGCCCCGGTCGCGGACGGACCACCTGTGCCTACTTCTCCCGCGATGGCAAGCAGATTCTGTTTGCTTCGGCCCATAGTGATCCGAACATCGAGCAGACGGAACTCACCGCCCGCAAGCTCGCCGCTGAGGGAGGCCGTCGTCGCTATGAATGGGACTTCGATCCCGAAATGGAGATCTACACGTGCGATCTTGATGGCACCGGCCTGAAGCGACTGACCAACAGCCCCGGCTACGATGCCGAGGGAAGTTACTCCCACAAGGGAGACAAGATCGTCTTCACGTCCAGCCGCGACGGCGACCCCGACCTGTTCATCATGGATGCCGATGGATCAAACGTGCGGCAACTGACCAACGTTGATGGCTATGATGGCGGCCCGTTCTTTTCGCCCGATGACAAATGGGTCATCTTCCGCAGCGACCGCGACAAGGAACACATGCT
>JAGQPW010000046.1:2454-36810 GCA_020426515.1 Planctomycetaceae bacterium
TACGCCATCTCCGTCGATGGCAAAACCGAAGTGCAGCTGACCGATGACCTCAACACAGTGAACTGGGCTCCATACTTCCATCCCAGCGGCAAGTTCATCATCTGGACGCGCGCGGATTACTCACGAGGCCCCATGTTCGCCAACTTCGACCTGTTCACGATGCAGCTCTCCACTGTGGACGGAAAACTCCACGGCGGAGCCGTCGCCCGCATCACCGACGATCCCAAAGCCGATGTCCTCCCAGTCTTCAGCAACAACGGCAAACAACTCATGTGGACCAGCAGCCGTACGGAAGACGGTTCGAGCCAACTGTGGATTGCCGACTGGCTGGGGGAGTAGCGCCCATAACGGCTGCCGCGGCAGTGTGAAATGGTTTTTGAGTACCCATACTTATCGAATGAGGGCCAATTACATGTTTGGATGGTTGAAGAAGGACTGGAGAAAGTCGCCAGCACATTTACTATTGTTGAGCAAGTTCCGTAACGGAGATTGCCCTGAAAGGTATGTCAACGCGGATCATTGGAAAGCGGCACTTGGTGATGCCCCTGGAAATGTCATTGCTGACTTTGTCGCAGACAAAGTAGTGACCAATGGAAACATCGAGGACAAGGTCATATTCAAATTCAAGCTTACGGAACTAAAGGAGATCGCCAAATGCAACGGGATAAAAATCTCTGGTCGGAAAGAAGACTTGGCGAAGCGACTAGTGGAGAGAGATTCCAACGCGATGCTTGAAGCGACCAGAGACGTCATCGTTCTCGTTTGTACTCACGATGGTCGAATTCTCGTAGACGAGTATCTCGATCGCCAAATGGAGGAGAGGAATGACGCTGTAAATCAAACACTCGCCGCTCTCGACAGACTGCAATTCGCGGAAGCGGTTAGGGTCGTTGCGAAGTACGAGTCATCGCAGGTCTTCCCACGGGGAGTCGGGATCAACTGGAGGAACCCTGATGTCGCGCGAGGCACGACTCGCCTTCGGTATGTGTTCGAACACGTCCCTGAACTCTTGCTAGGTGTGAATAACCTTGTGTTGGCCGAGTTGCGAAAAGCTGCGGCAATGATGGACTTGTGGGGAGTAAGTTCTGCAAAGCCTTGGTGCTCAATGGACTATGCAACTGGAACTCATCTCGACCATGACGCTTGCGCCAGAATGTTGATGTTCCATGCAAGTCACCTATACAAGCTCCAAGAGTATGTCGCCATGGGAATAAAGCGGGTTGAAATCGTTGGGACGTTTGACGGAGCCACTTGTGAGGCGTGCAAGAAGATAAATGGAAAGAAGTATCCTATCTCAAAGGTTCCACAGCTTCCTAATCCGTTTTGCACTTGCAAGCTTGGATGCAGGTGTACGATGGCTGCAATTGTTTGACCGACACGCCGCAAAACGCCGCTGCTTTAGCTGATGCGCTCCGGGAATCGTCAACAAGATGTTCTTGTTGAGGTCGACCAGGACGACGTCAGCGGCCCCTACTTGTTCGTAATCCGACGAATCCCCAGATGGCAATGCAGAGCCAGCTGGTTGAGGCTGTTCCCAGGTAGCGGTAAAGAGCGTCACGGCCGGCCGCACCTCCCTCATTGTTGGGCATGAACAGCTGAGTAGGGTCCGCTGTGCGGACCAGTGACACGTTGGCCACCACGATCTGTTGGTCCGCACAGCGGACCCTACTTGTGCGAAAGTTTGAACCACGACCAGATCGCGATAACAAACCAGCAAACCGTCATCGAGCCCAGATATCGGTACATCGCCAGCCGACCGGCCATTCCACCGGCATTGTCAGGCATGAACAGCTCAGTGGCGACGATCCCCGCACAGCCCAGCAGGGCGGCGGTGGAGAAGGGGATAAAGAACCACCAGTAGTTGGGGCGGTTGCCGTCGTGTGCCTGCATGAGCCTTGCCTCGTTGAACGTGTGTATTGATGCAATATACCTGCACGAGTTGCCACTCGGCAACAGCGGCCGAGCAGGGGCCGTGGTACCGACCGCTCGATTCGCAGCGACACAGACGTTGGTCCGCACAGCGGACCCTACTTTGGATAGCGTCGTTGGCCCTGCAAGTACACTTCGCGAATCTTCAGAGAGGCGTCTTCGCTGAGGTCGAACAGGACGACGTCGGCGGGGTGGTCGACCTGGAGTTCTCGGTCCGGAAGACCCATCAGGGACGAGGGGATGCGGTGGGCCATGGCCCAGGCGTAGGGAAGGGGGATGGCGGTCAGCTGCATCATCCCGGCGACGCATTCTTCGGTGAAGGCCCCTGAGCCAGCCAGATACTGACGCTGACCAGCGACGACGATACGGCCATCGTCCAGGACTTCACAGCGGCCTCCGGCAGCGGCGTATTCTCCGGGAGGGCAGCCTGCGAGGCCGGATGAATCGCAGGTGATGATGACGTTTTCGGGCCCCTTGGCGAGCAGCACACTGCGGGCGACACTGGCGGGAATGTGGTGGCCATCGGGAATGATGCTGGCGGCCAGCCTCGGTTCGGCCAGCTGGTCCCAAAGATAGTTGGGATGCCGGGGAAGCGTGCCGTGTGCTCCGTTACCAAAGTGCGTCGTCATCTGTGCCCCGGCATCGACAGCAGCGGCGATTTGAGCGGAGTTGGCCGCTGTGTGACCAATGGCACAAACCACGCCTGACGCGGTCAGGTGCTGAATAAACGGCACCGAGCCTTCCGTCTCGGGGGCGAGAGTGACGAGTCGAATGCGGCCGCCCGAGGCTTCCTGCAGTTCTTCAAACTCGGAGATGCTGCAAGGACGCACGTGCTGGAGAGGATGAGCCCCACGCGGTCCATCTTCGCGCGAGATATTCGGGCCCTCAAGGTGGCAGCCCGAGACCATGTGGTTGACCCACGGGAACTCCTCGCAGGCTGCGCGGATGACCTCAAAGCCGTGCTTGAGTGCCGCCTGTGAGTTAGTGATCAGCGTCGGGAAGACGCGCGTCATGCCGTGAGGGAGCAGCGATTCGAGTACCTGCACGACCTGCTCGACCGTCAGTTGCTCGTCGCTGAACCAGATATCGTGTGCTCCGTTGACCTGAAGGTCGAACAGTCCGGGAGCGAGCCAGGGGAGGGAGGCAACCTGATCGGCCGAGAGGTCCAGCGGCGTGAACGCAGCGATGTTCTCGCCGTGGAACTCCAACTGCACCGGGTTGCCGGTGTCGATGTGCCGACCAGTCACCTGCATGACGACCTACTTGCGTTTGGGGCGGTAGACGTGCGTCGCCTGTGCGTACACTCCTTCCGCCGATTCCATAATCGTTTCCGACAGCGTGGGGTGAGCGTGAATGCTCTCGGCCAGATCGCGAGCGACCGCTGCGGTTTCCACGGCCAGGACTCCTTCGGCAATCAGTTCGCCCGCCCCAGGCCCCACGATGCCGACGCCGAGAATGCGTTCGGTGGTGGGGTCGACGATCAATTTCGTCAGTCCTTCGGTGCGGCCGATCGTCTGTGCTCGGCCAGAAGCGGCCCATGGGAAACGAACGATCGTCACTTCGCGGCCTTCAGCCTTGGCCTGTGTTTCTGTGAGTCCGCACCAGGCGACTTCGGGATCGGTGAAGACGACGGCGGGGATGGCGATGTTGTCGAATTCAGCAGGTTCGCCCAGCAGCGTTTCCACAGCCACCTTGGCTTCGCGGGTTGCCTTGTGAGCGAGCATCGGTTCGCCGGCAACATCGCCGATAGCCATAATGTTGGGATCGGCAGTTCGCATGCAGCGATCAACCACGACGAATCCACGGTCGGTCACTTCGACCTTGGTGTTTTCCAGCCCCACTCCCTTGCCGTTGGGGATGCGTCCCACGGAAACGAGCACGCGGTCAAAGGTCTGCGGTGTGGTGACCCCTTCGCCTTCGAGTTCCGCCACGATCCCTTCTGGCGTCGCTTTGACGGAGAGCACCTTGGTGTTGGTGTGAATCGCGGCGAACTGTGATTCGAGTCGCTTGCGGAGCGGGTTCGCGAGATCTTTGTCGGCCCCGGCAAGGATAGCGGGGAGCATTTCAACGACGGTCACTTTTGAGCCGAGCGCGGCATAAACCGACCCCATTTCGAGGCCGATGTATCCACCTCCAACGACCATCAATTTTTCGGGAACATCCACCAGATTCAAGGCCCCGGTGGAGTCCATAATGCGATCATCGCCCAGGTCGAGGAACTTGGGCATCGCGGGGCGTGAGCCAACGGCGACAATGCACTTGTCGAACGTCAGCTTGCTGGTCGAACCATCGGCGTGCTTCAGGTTGAGCGTGTTGGAATTCTCGAACTCGCCGCGGGCCTGAATGAGTGTGACGCCGCGGGCATCGCACAACTGCTTAATGCCGCCGGTCAGCTTGGTGACCACGCCATCCTTGAAGTTTCGGACCTTGTCGAGGTCGATCTTCGGGGCATCAAATGTGACTCCCCATTCATGCGACTCGCGGGTCTCGTTAATCAGCTTCGCAATGTGCAGCAGGGCCTTGGAGGGAATGCAGCCTCGGTTGAGGCAAACGCCGCCCGGTCGCGGGTCCTGATCGATCAGCACCACCTTCATGCCATGATCGGCCGCTTCGAACGCAGCGGGGTATCCCCCCGGTCCACCGCCAAGAACGACCAGTTGGGCATGCGTGACTTGTTCCGACATAGTGACTTCCGTCTGATTTGCTGACGTGGCCGTGGCCGCGTGATTCTGTCTCGTTTCGATGCCCGTATTCTCTGCGGGTCGCACATGGCGGACGATAAGTGATCTGACGCTGCGAAGAAAGCGTTACCGCAAGTCAGTCGAGGTGTCTCGCTTACCAGACAGCCCTTCGGTGAACGCTCGACACCTCAGTTGGATCAACGACCGCAAATATCAGAAGCGTGCATGCCCTCCGAATTGGGCCTCGTCGCCGCAAACCCGGCCTGTTAACGTGCACTCCGCCTCCATGAAACTCCCCATGCTGACACAATGTCTCCAGAACCACACCCTGCCGAACTGTCTGCTCCTCCAGTCCCCTTGCTGCGAAAACAGCTGGGCCGTCTCGGCCTGCGTGTCATCGCCGGAGTGACCCTGGCGGGACTGCTGGTAAGGTTGCTGACGGGCGATCGCTGGCCGGTACTGGCGACGCTATTCTACGCGACGCCGTTGCCGCTGCTGGTTGTGGGGAGTGCGGTTTCCCTAATTGGAAACCTGGCACGGGGTCAGCGCGCGTGGAGCCTTGTGTGGTGCGTGCTGCTGCTGGGCACCGCAGGGGCCTGCTGGCAACGGGATTTCGAACGTCAATCGCCGCAGGAACTGTCCGGCGATGAAATTCGAGTGATGTTCTGGAACGCGGCCCGGCAACAGGACATGACGGACGCTGCGGCGTTCATCAACAGGGTGGATGCCGATGTTGTGGGGCTGGTTGAAGCGGGCCGGGCGCAGCCGGAACATCGTCGATTCTGGGCCGAACACTGCCCGGAATACGATGTCTCGTTTTTGGGAGGCGGGCTGATTCTGCTGGTGAAGGGGACAAGCGGTGAAACGGTTCCGGGCGACCTGGGGTACGAGTCGTTCTATCGCCGCATTCCGGTTCGCGTACGCGATCGCGAGTTCATGTGTGTGGTCGTCGACCTGAAGTCCGATCCGCTGTATCCACGCGGCCCTGTGCTGGGAAAACTCGCCGCCGACATGTCCGAGTTTCACGAACAACCGCTGGTCGTGATGGGCGACTTCAACACGCCGTCTGATTCCATTCACTACGCGGCTCTGAGGGAATCTCATCGCGAAGCATTCGAGAGCGCCGGTCACGGTTACTCCCCCACCTGGCCGTATCCCTGGCCAGTCATGACGCTGGACCAGATGTGGCTCAATGGAAAGGTTGATGTGCTGCAATGCGAACGCGTTGCCCCGGTGCATTCTGATCATTTCGCTGTACTAAGCTGGTTGCAACTGCTCTGAATGATCCGGTCGCAACAGTTATCCCGAGGGAAACTGCAGCGAAATGCGCTGTCGGCGACAGACTGTGGCAGAAAGGCAACCTGGACCGATTTCGT
Source organism: Planctomycetaceae bacterium (assembly GCA_020426515.1). GTDB lineage: Bacteria > Planctomycetota > Planctomycetia > Planctomycetales > Planctomycetaceae > JACKHO01. The sequence goes on from JAGQPW010000046.1 coordinate 8,441, forward strand.
GTCCTAGGTTTGCGTCGACTATTCCGAACAGGTCGCCCAATGGGTGCCCGCCTTTCGTTGAACGAATGCGTTCGAGTTTCCTGGAGCCAAAGACATGTCTGCTGATCCTTGGGATCGTCCAACCATGGACGACTTGCGCCGCGTACTGAATGAGATTGGAAAGTCGGATTCAACGCATGTACGGGCAGCTGAGCGATTGGAACTGTCCGTTCCTGCCGAGTTACTGACGCCTCGTGGAAACACCGTCAGCGTGATGACCCGCGAGATCAGCCGCTTTGGAATTGGTCTGCTGCACAACGGCATTGTCCCATTGGGAGAAGTGACCGTGCGGATGGCCAGCGACACCAGAGAATTCGAATACCGCGTGCAACTGGAATGGTGTCGCCCGTGCGAAGGGGGCATGTACATCAGCGGTGGCCGGTTTCTCAGCCAGACCCGCAAGTCCGGCTAAGGCGCTGCCGTTGAACTCAGGCTCGATGCAGCGCCACTGCCGATGCGCAGGACGCAGCGGAACCCGACATCGGGAATGCCTTTGGTCATGGTCTCGTGACTGCGCGCCCACAACTCCCAACCACGTGGATTGCCCTTGATGACATGGTGACCGACAGGGTCTCCACGCTGCGGTCCCGTCCAGTCTCGACGGGGAGATCCATCCGGAGCCAATGCCTGCTTGAACGCATCGTTCTGATACCAGTCAGCGCACCACTCGCGGGCATTTCCGGCGAGATCGAACACGCCAAACGGGCTGACATCGGAATGAAAACTCATCACCGGATCCATCTGTCCAGGTTCGCGATGCCTGGACCATAACGGACGGCCTTCACCCCACGGATAGGTGAAGCTGCCATTGCCTCGCGCGGCCCGCTCCCATTCGGCTTCAGTGGGAAGGCTGCGGCCGCGTGCTTCGGCATACTCCCGGGCCAGATTGAACGAAACCCCGAGCGCCGGCTGATTCTGCTCGGCCCGTTCATTACTGGGAGCTGCGATCAGCTTCTTGTCGTTCACGCGCAACTGTTCACGAAGATCGAGAAACTGGCCGACCGTAACTTCGTGAATGTCCATATAGAAATCGCTGACAAAGGCCGGATGTTGCGGTCGGCAATCGGCGGGGCCACTGTTAGTGCCGACTTCGGTCACGCCGCCCGGAATCAGCACGAGCACCATGCCGTCGGCAGTACAGCGAATACGTTTTGGCCAGCCAGACTCCGTCACGTCACCCGGCAAAGCCTCGAACCCGGAGGGAAGTTTCAGTGTGGAACGGACCACGCCCTTCGGCGGAAGTCCGGCAATCATGAACGATGAATTCTCGCCGGCTGCCGGAGACAAGCGATCGCTGGATCGGGCCGTAGCGGTTTCGGAGGGAGGAGCAATCTCAAAGTTCGCGTGGGCCGGAAGAACTTCAAAATCCCGCGTCGTATAAAACTTTGGGCTCACTTCGACTTCAGCAGCCGGGAGCTTCTTGGCCTTGCCTGGCCCGCCAGCTGCAGGCTGCGCTGGCGCAGGAGTCAACGAAACTGGGGAAGGAGGCGGGGCAACCAGAGGGGGCGGCGCTGCTGGACCACTCTCTCCGCCCCCGCAGCCGTTCAGCAGCGTGAGACTAACCAGAATCAGTAAGGAGATGCTTCGAGACATGCTGTTGAACATCCACGATTTTCGATTGAATTTCAATGATCGAGAGTCGAAAGTTGAAAGTCTCGAGTTAAGAGCTGCGGGCCAATCGTCAGCCGCTGGCGGCGAGCCGCACGACGCGACTCGGTTGTTCTCGACTCACGAAAGCCGTAAAAGGTCGCAATTGACCCTGATGCTTTGGCTGTCTCCTCCGCAAATCGCGGAATTGCCCCCTGGAACCCTATGCCGCCGTCTGCTGAATTTGCCCGAGGATTGATCACTCGACTCGATGAACTTCTGCTCGATGCGGAAGCCGCCGGGAAACCTTTGGAAATCGACCCGTATCGCGGCCAGCTGTTTGAGTTGTTCGTGATGGCGGAAGCGGCCGGAGGCTTGAAAGACGATGTCGAACACGACCTGTCGGCGGATGGTGTCTGTGCGATTCTTGCCGAACGCTGGGGCCTGAAAGCCGCCGCACAGGAGTCGTTCCAGAAGCAGGACCGAATGTCTTCCGAGGACGTTGGGCGCATGCGAATCCTATGGTCGCTGCTACGCATGTGGATGGAGTGGACCTACGCCTGGGAACGCTGGGCGGAGTTTCACCCCACGACCCCGAATCTGCCGGGAGCAGAGGCATGAGTCGACCGGACGAAGTGTTTCGAGTGCGGGTCACCAAAGATCATCTTGTCTTTGCCGCCGCGCATTTCATCACCATCGGCAGCGACTTTTGCGAGCGGATTCACGGTCACAACTGGCGAGTGGCGGTCGAAGTGACCGGGCCGCTGGACGAGAATGACTATGTCTTCGACTTTATTGCGTTGCGTGATGCAGCGCAACAGATCGTTAATGAACTCGATCACCACGTGCTGCTGCCCGATGCCCATCCGCAGTTGACGCTGCATCACAGCGAGCGGGAGATTGAGGTCCGCTACGCCGACCGCCGCTGGGTCTTTCCCCGCGAAGAGTGCTACGTGCTGCCATTCCGCCAGACAACCGCCGAACTGATTGCCCGCTGGTTTGCTCAACGACTGTACGCCCTGACGAAGGATGCTGGAGCCGACCAGCTGCACACGTTGCAGGTCGACATCGAAGAGAACTTCGGACAGTGGGCCTCCTGCACGCTGCCGATTGAGACGCTGCGAAACAAGTAGGACGCGATGCAGGAACTGCTGACTCACCTTCTGGGGACACACGCCGCCGGTCGACCGGTCGCGTACACCGCACTGGTGGAAACACGCGGGTCCACGCCACAAAAGCCGGGGGCAGCCATGCTCGTATTCCCCGATGGCTCACAGGCGGGCACCCTGGGCGGGGGCTGCGTCGAGGCTGAGGTCAAACGTCAGGCATTGAGCCAGCTGCAATCGGGGAGTTCACCATCTCTGCTGGGTTTCCAGCTCGACAAGGATTACGGCTGGGATGACGGGCTCATCTGCGGCGGACGCATGCTGATGCTGGTTGATCCGGTCACCGCCCAATCGTCAGTCGAGTACTACCAGACATTCGCGCGCGAAGTGGCGCGTGGTTGTACGGAAGCGACGATCATCAAAGATGTTGTCCCGGGTGCTCCGGCAGCCAGCCGGTTTCTGTTTGCGGCGGATGGTCAGTTGCTGTGTACGGCACCAGCGAATCTGCCGGTACCGGAAGTGGTGACTCAACATCTGCGACCACTGATCGGTCGGCCGCGTGCCTATTTCGAAGGAGCGGTGTCGTACCTGCCCCACCTGCCGCGTGTGCCGCTGTACATCGTGGGCGCCGGGCATGTGGGCCAGATGGTGGCCCGCTACGCCGCTGAAGTCGACTTCGATATTACGGTAATCGATGACCGCGAGCAGTACTGCAACTTCGATCGTTTTCCACAGGCTCGGCAGTGTCTGGTCGGCAACATGGAAGCAATCCTGCCGCAACTGGAGATCCCGGCACATGCCTTTTGCCTGATCGTGACCCGCGGCCACCAGCACGATGAGGAAGCACTCTTCCATCTCGTAAAACGCCCTTCGGCGTACCTGGGGATGATTGGGAGCCGCCGGAAGATTCGCCTGATCTACGATGACCTGATCGAGCAGGGAATTCCTGCGGCCGACCTGGAACGGGTCCATGCTCCACTGGGACTGAAGATTGGCTCGCAGACCGTGGCGGAAATCGCGATCAGCATCGTGGCAGAGCTGATTGCCTGTCGCAATCTTGGCCCATCTCCCGACTAGCCAATTTGTCGACGAACTTCCTCGAACAGCGTGACAAGCCGCTCTTCGGGATGCAGCACTGCCGGGACCTCACGGCTGAGTAGTTGTTGCTTTGCGGCCAGCAGACTGGAGGTCCGTTCGATCTCCCTACGCAACAACCGTTCGCGTTCGGCAACCTGAGGAGCCAGAGATGCGGCCAGATCCGCGAAGGCTCGATATCGCTGCCGGTTTTGCGGTCGACGTGCGCGACGTTCCCGGCGGTTGAGTCCCCGTGATGCCGAAACTCGCTGCTGCTCAGCAATGAGTTCCGCTTTCCGTTCCCAGTAGGGATGATCCTCAGGCAAATGGAGTTGCCGCCCCGGGTTGAAGTGCAGGTCACGCAGTTGCCGCTTCAGGGCACGCAGATCATCCTCGCTGATCGCTGGGACCTCAACCGGCAACCGCAGTGTGGCGGTCAGCGTGAGAAACGCAGGGGCCGGAAGCCCCCAGAATTCCTGCATCAGCTGGTCGGCCATCTCATCGTACTTGGCTCCGCCGATCCCGTGGATGAACAGGTCGGCCAGCCCCAGCCGGGCGAACAGCGTGGTCGTCAGTGCGCGGGGCCGTAGCTTCCAGTTGCCGAGGGCTGCTCGGAGCAGCGACAACTGTTCCACACCGATCGCTGAGTCTGCGGGAACCGTCCCGAGAGAAATATCGGCAGCCTGCAGTTGCCAGACATCGTTAGAACGGACGACGAACAGCGGCTGGCGCTGTCGGTCTCCCTCCTGCCACAACCAGAAGGGAAGTTCGTAGCGATCTCTTTCGCCCGCCAGAAACGGGACGGGTTGACCGGCGTTGGTAACGTTGTTCTCGCGGCGATAGTCTGTAATGGCTTGATTGTACAGCTTGTGAAACTGCGAGGCTGCGGAGATCAACTGCAACGTGAACAGACCAAAACTGTCGGTGCCGGACAGCCGACTGATTGGGACTTCCAGATTGCTGCCCCCCCAGCGTGCTTCCTGCACGATGCGGGCTCGCGACAGCAGTTGGACGACACTGAATCCGGGCGTTTCGCGAAGCGTCCCCCAATAGGACGCCGCCAATGGTTCCCATCCCCACGGCTTCACAAGTTCCCGGCAGGTTTCTCCGCCTCGGTCCAGCGCTGCGCGGTTGTGGAGATGTCGTTCCTCCCATGGCAGTGCAGGTTGCTCATCATCCAGCGGAACATGTTCCATGCGAACATGCCCGATGCTCCCCGTCGGGACAGCGAGTTCGAGTGGATGGCTCTGGTCGTTGTCGACGATCAGGTTGACTCCGGTTCCGGACAGCTTCGCGGCAGCTGCGGCCGCGGCGATGTTCTTCACCCACACCCCCGGATGGGTCAGCACGGGCTGGTGACCCGTCATGATCACCGGGCCCGCGAGATTGCTGAGCGAACGTGGGGGAAGGTCCCAGTCGGCGGCAATCTGGTTTGCGACGTTTACAAGTTCCCGGCGGGCAAGACTTCGAAACTGCAGAAGCGACATCCCCCCCAGACTCACCCCCTCGCTGGACCACAGATGTCGATTGGCAGTCACCATGGTGGAGAGGCTCGACAACTCCGGCACGGCGAGCAGCTGCCCATCCTGTTGAGGAGCCCGAAACTGCCGGCGCAGCACAGAGTTGCTGTCCGTGGACCGGTCGGACTCGCATCTCGATGATGATGGGGAGGAAGAGTTCATGGCAGACATTGCGGGATATGAAGTATCACGGGCAGTGGCGTCAATTGTCGAGCGGCGGAAGCAAAATTCGTGGACCGCGAACGGGACCGCAACAAGGGAAATCCTCGAAATCGAGATTGCCCGAAATTCCGTGTTTGACTAACGTCAGCCGGTCCCGGGGGGAACATGTTGCGCAGAAAGCAGCCTCCTCCTGTCCACAACATGGATACGTTGTTGAGAAATGTCGGCAGATCGTTGACGAGCCTTGTCGGACATTTGGATTCAGAAGAGAACGATCCCGAGCAATCCTTGGCGGCTCACCAGAGGTGAATGCTGTGCCGGATCGCCTCGGTGCAAGGAGGCGTCAGTTATGGGGGAAAGTCTTCGTCTACTGCAGGCGGGAGACGTGAATCTCGATGTGCCACTGTATGGCATCGGAGATCTTCCGGACGAATTGCAGCGGCATCTGGCGAATGCTCGTTATGAGTCATTTCGCTCCCTGATCGACGCCGCCATTCATCGACGCGTCGATGCCATCGTCCTGGCAGGGAATCTATTGCCGGTCCGATTGCCGGGAAGTCCAGCGCGATGGTTTCTGCACGAGCAGTTTTCCCGTTTGACCGCGCATGCCATCACGGTGCTGGTCCGAGGCGATGCACTTCCAACTCCTCCGGCAGGACTGGCGTGGCCTGAGAATGTTGTGCCAACAGCAGCTCGCCATGCGGTGCGCTGGATGACTCGTTCGCAGCAGACGGTTCGCGTCTCGGACGGGCTGCATCCGTACGATCTGTCCGGTGTCGCCGATCACCAGCTCGTTGTGGGGGGACAGCTGCCCACGCAACAGCGAATTGACCATTCCCCCGGCACGTTTTGGGCGTGCAGCGACGACTCGGCCGTAACAGCTGGCAGTTCGAACCTGGACCGGGCGCACCGGTGCGGACCGCTTCAGGGATCCGGATTCGAGGATTGTGGCCCGCATGGTGCCTGGGAACTGGCCATTGAACGAGGCCAGTATCGTGACTTGCGGCTCGTCGCGTGCGATGCCGTGCATTGGCAGCAGGAAGAGCTGCTGCTGGACTCAAGCTCCACGCGAACGACAGTCCTGACCGAAATGGTGAATCGGGCAACTCAATTGCACAAACGGGCCGGGACGACAACTGTCGTTCGCTGGCTGCTTTCTGGCGAAGGCGAACTGCTCAATACGTTCTGGTCACCGCGAGTTCGACAAGACCTGCTGGATGAGGCACGCAAGCGTTGTCCGACTGGCTGCAGCATGGCTGGTCTGGAGGTCGCGACTGCGGCTCAACAACGTGACGATCTGCAGGAGTCATCACTGGTGTCTGCTTTCCGACACACTTTGTCGACACTGACACAGAGCGAAACGATTGACTTCCTGCTCATCGGCGACTTCGATTCCCAGTCCATCCCCAGCGGCTGCCGTATGCTCTCACGACAACGCTACCTGGATCACCTGGAGCCCCGAATCGTCGAGAGGCTGCGTGGTGATCTGCTACCGACAGCCAGATCGGCCTGAACAAATTCCAGTATTTCGCCGGCGGTACACGTCTGCCGAGTTCCCCTGATTTCAAGTACGTTCACGTCAACCAGAAATCCCCAACCGTGGATGAGCCAGCATGGCTCACTGGTATTCCCCAAGGATGGCACATGCACCTCACACATTTGACGATTGATGGCTTTGGCATGCTCTCTGACATGTCGTTGTCAAACCTGTCGAACGGGTTAAACGTCTTTCACGGGGCCAATGGAGCGGGGAAGACCACGATCCTGCAGTTCCTGCGCGGGATCTTTTGCGGATTTGGTGACGCGAGACGGATGCGACTGATTCCACCACTGAAGTCCAGTCATGCCGGAGGAAGCATCGGCGTGACGTACCGCGATGCCCGGTATTCCGTGATCCGCCATCTGCGGCACGATGACAATGATGCACTCGCCATCAACCACACGCACGGGCACAGCGAAGACGTCCCCGGACTTCGCAAGGCGATTCGGAATCTGGATCGGGATCTGTTCTACACGCTGTTTGCCGTAGGCAGCAGCGAATCGCATGCCATTGCGCCGCTCGTGCGACTGGCATTGCGAGATGGCATTCCCCTTCAGAACTCCACGCGCCCCGCCACCTGGGTCAACGATCGGGTGGAACAGCTGCGGACTGAACGTGAGGACTTGTTTCGTGGAACGCCTCCGCACGGTCGATTGCAGGAACTGGAGCAGCGTCGCCAACAGCTGGACGCAGAAATCCAGAAGCTCACCGCCGCTCGTCAACGCGTCCAAGACACGTGGTCACAGCACGTCGAGCCTTTGCAGGAGCGTGTGACTCAGCTGCAGCTGGAAATCAACTGGCTGCATGCAGAGCTTCAGGCCGCACAGTCAGAACTCGACGCGGTCGAAGATCGTCTGTGGTCACGCCGTACGGAGGTCGTTCGCGAAGAGCGGCAGGTCGAACGACCAGCCCCTGCATCGACGGCCGGGTGGGTTGACGAACTCCACGCGATTGATGCCCAGATTGTTCACCTGCAGCAAGTGCTCAAGGACCTGGCCGAATCACGAAAGCAGCTGTCACACAAAGCAGCGGCTCTCGCCGGAACTGATGCCCCCGAGGTAGAGACATTCTTCGAGCGTCAGCGGGCGAGCATTCAGACTCTGGAACAACAAACTCAGCATCTCGGCCTCATCGAACAGACACTGGCTGCCGCATCGGAACAGCAGTCCTGCATCTGCGCTCAGTTGCAAAATGATATCGGACAGACGCTGCTGTCGGTTCGTCAGCAGTTGTACCTGATTTGCCAGGAGTTGAGTCGGCAGCAGGGGGTGCATGCACAGGTGTTGATCAACACTCAGCGAGCGAGTGTCGATCAGTGCGAACGCGAAGTCCTGAACCAGATTCAGCAGCTGCGTTTGCGCCGCGATGCACTGCTGTTTCACCCGGCTCGAACGGCCTCAGAAACGCTCCAGCATCGAACACGTCACGAAGCCGCCTACTGCGGGTGCGAAGAGCATTCCACATTTGTCAACGGCCTGCCTCGTTCAGTGGTCGCGACTGCCCCACTCATGGATGTGGTTGTCACCGAACGGACGCACGAAGTTTCCGCAGCACGACCGGGAGACACCGAGCGTGCTCAGCAGTTGCGGGCCCGGCGACTGCAGTTGTGGTCACAATGGCAAACGGCCCAATCCAACTGGTGTGCTGCTCAACAGGAGCTGGCCACACTCATGCTGCAGCCCCGCGAGTTTGCCGAGGACCAGTCGCTCCAGCGTTGCCGCTACGAGTACACAATCGTGGAACAGCAACTGGCCGATGCCCGTGAACAGTGGCAGTCTCTGGCGATGCTGCAATGCGTTCTGCAGGGCACTCAGAAGGCGATTCAGGAGGAAACGTGCTCACCCGTTATTGAGCATGCCTCGGGGCTGCTCAAGCGGCTCACGCTCGGGAGATATCCGCGATTCCATTTCGAGGCGGAGTCGCAGCAACTGCTCGTCGTCAACGAGTCTGGCCAGCGTCTCCCCGCACATGCCCTGAGTCGCGGGACACTCGATCAGGCGGCACTGGCCTTGAGGCTGGTGCTGTGGAATTACTATGTCGAACGGGGCATGTGCCTGCCGCTCGTGCTGGACGATGTGCTCAACGACAGCGATGAGCAGCGATTGCAGGTCGCCGTGGAGATTCTCACGGAGTTTGGCGCCACGGGACAGCAGATCCTGTTCTTCACGTGCCAGGAACACCTGGCCAACCTGTTCGCCGAGGAAGGGGCGACCGTTCGTGATTTGCCTGGATCGACCCGCCGCACGATCGCCACAAGCGATCTCGCAACAGCCATCGCCCCGGTCCTCGCGAATCGTGAACTTCCACCGGACGTTGTAGCTGCGGCTGCGACCAATGAAATCACTGCCGCCAATTGAAATCACTGCCGTCACAGAGACGATCGAGCCAATTGAGGAGGCCGTTGCCGAGTATTCCCCACGGAACCGAACTCAGCCTGATGCGCCCTATTGGCTGCAGGCCGACAGCCCTTTGATGAATGTTCCTTCGCTGAGTGCCCAGATGGTGCGACGCCTGGGTTCGCTGGGTGTGAGACATGTCGCGGATCTCGTTGATCTCGACCCCGAAGCCACAGACATTCCACTCGACAGTCTTCAGATCTCAGCCACCACATTGCGGCAATGGCAGGCGGAATGCCGGCTGTTGACCTGCGTCCCTGACCTGACTGGCCGGGATGCACAGGTGCTGGTCCTTGTGGGAATCATGAGTCCCGCCGAACTTGCGGAAGCCCATGTCGACAGTCTGGTACAACGACTGGTGAGGGTGCGTCAGGAATCTGCGGAACATGTGACGCTCACCTGGTTGTCTCATCAGACCAACTGGCCAGATGCGGACAGCGTTCGCCAGTGGACCAGGGCTGCCCGTCAGGCACGTTCGTTCCGGTCAGCGCGGGAATGGTCGGCCACACCGCGTCGGCATCGACTGCTGTCCACGTCGGACCAACCGCGGCGGTCGACGGCGGAGTCAGGACATCACAACAGCAATCGGGTCGCTGCCGTCGATATTCCCGAGCGAATCAGTCGTCGCAGTGAACCTCCTCGGATGTCTCTGGTGACGGTTGAGAGCATGGACGCGGCCAACCGAGAGCTGCGATTCTTCCTGAATCTGGACAGCCCCATTGTGGATGCTCCGTCCATTGGACCGAAGATGGCCCGGCGGCTGGAGAAGATTGGCGTGTGTCTCGTCAGTGATCTGCTCAATCGCGAAGCCGACCTGATCGCCGAGAAACTCGATCACAGCCGTACCAACAGCGAAACCGTTCGCACCTGGCAACTGCAGTCATCGCTGATGTGCGCTGTTCCCGAGATGCGCGGTCACGATGTGCAGATTCTCGTGGCGTGTGACGTGGTCTCGGCGAAGGAACTGGCGGCATTTTCGCCCGCCGAGCTATTCGCGATTGTTGGTCCATTTGTGGCAACCAAGGAAGGACAGCGACTGCTGCGATCATCCAAGGTTCCCGACTTGCAGGAAGTGACGGACTGGATTTCCTACGCCAATCACTCACGAACGGTCAAAGCTGCGTAAGCTGTCGGTGCGAGCAAGGGAGATCCGCCAACAGCGGGAGCAGAAGTCTTTAGCCCACCCGCCTGCTGACCGATGAATAAAGAGGAGAGGCGCAGGATTGCCGCTCCATAACCCTGCAGCGAGCCGACCAGCCAGCAGGCAACCGGCTCCATAGATTCGCACGAATTGAATTCAAGAAGGAACAAGATGTTCCCGTCTGCCAGTTTTTTCCGGTACGCGTGGATGCTTGCAATGGCGAGCATATGCGCGAGTGGATGCCAGGGAATCAATCATGCCGATTCCGGACTCCGGACAGGCGCTGTTCTCGGGACCGTGGCAGGGGCGGTTGTTGGCCACCAGAGTGGCCACGGAGCGGAAGGAGCTCTGATCGGTGCCGCGGCCGGGGCAATCACCGGGAACATGATCGGCGAAGCACAGGATGAGCGGGATGCAGCCATTGCCCATGCTCAGGCACTGGAATATGCCGAGCCGGCACTGACCAACAACGATTTGATCTACATGGCGCAGAACGGACTGGGCGACGATGTGATCATCAACTCCGTCCGATCCCGAGGGGGGCGGTTTGATCTCAGCCCCAATGGACTGATTCAATTGCGTAACGCTGGTGTCAGCGATCGCGTGCTTGTCGCCGTGCAACAGGCCGGCGAACGGCCAACCGTGACGACGGTCTCCGGCAGTCGGCCCAGTTCGATTGTGGTCGTTCCCAGCGTGGGCGTTGTTGTTGGCCCGCGACCGGTCCACGTTGTTCCGCGCGGTCCATACCACCGACATCACCACAGGCACGGTCCGCATCTGCACTGGTGGTGACAGCGGGGGGATGACCTGAAATCCGTCCGAGATTACAAACGAAAAAACTGAATGAACCTTCAGCACCGCATTCCGCTATAGTAGAGAACGGAAGGTCCGTCAGCCTGGCTGACGACGCCCACATCTCTCAGGCAATGGCGGAGGTGGCGAATGGCCAAGGTTCGAGTGCTGATGGTCGAAGACGACCCGATGCAGGCGAAGCTCATTCAGGGGCTGCTGGAGCGGGCAGGGCAGGGGCGGTTTGAGATGCAGCATGTCCTGCGTCTCGATGAAGCGATCCCACGACTGGTCTCGCACGACTTCGACGCAGTCCTGCTCGATCTGACATTGCCGGACAGCGAAGGGCTTGCAACCTTCGAGCGGATGTATGCCGCCGCTGGCGAAATTCCCGTGGTCGTCCTGACGGGTGTGGATGACCTCACACTGGCCGCCAAGGCGGTGGAAGAAGGGGCGCACGATTACCTCGTCAAGGGGAAGATCGATGGTGACCGGCTGGTCCGGGCGCTGCATTTCGCGGTGAAGCGAACACTGGCCGAGCAGCAGGAGTGGAACTCGCAGATGCTGCATCTGGCTCAGCAGCAGTTCCTCAAGGCGGCTCAGATTATGGGGCTGGATGCCAATCTGCGGGAGCGACTGCTGTTTCCGCAACGCACACTGGTTGTCACCTTGCCGTTCCGCCGCGATGACTACAAGCAGGTAGAAACCGTCTTCGGGTATCGCGTGCAGCACGTGCTGACGATGGGGCCGACGAAGGGGGGGATTCGCTATCACGAAGATGTGAGCCTGGGAGAAGTTTCTGCACTGGCCATGTGGATGACCTGGAAGTGTGCCTTGATGCGTTTGCCGTTCGGGGGAGCCAAAGGGGGCGTGCGAATTGACCCGACGCATCTGACCGGCCACGAGTTGCAACGTCTCACACGACGGTTCACGACCGAAATCATCGACATGATTGGCCCGGACAAGGACATTCCAGCGCCGGACATGGGGACGGATGAACGGGTCATGGCCTGGTTGATGGATACATACAGCCAGCAGGTCGGCTACACAGTTCCGACCGTGGTGACTGGAAAGCCGGTTGTGCTGGGGGGGTCACTGGGCCGCCGCGAAGCAACTGGACGCGGTCTGGTGTATCTGATCGAAGAAGCCGCCAACGCCATGAAGATGCCGCTCAAGGGAGCCACCGCAATCGTACAGGGCTTCGGGAATGTGGGCAGTAATGCGGCAAAATTCCTGGAGGAAGCGGGCGTCAAACTGGTGGGAGTCAGTGACGTGACGACCGGCCTGTACAACCCCAAGGGGTTGTCGGTTTCTGCGCTGCTGGCCTATCTGGCTGAGCATCGTTCGATGATGGGGTATCCAGATGCGGAAGCGGTCTCGAATCAGCAGTTGCTCGAACTTCCATGCGACATCCTCGCTCCTTGTGCGATGCAGAACCAGATTACGGGCGGCAATGCCGAGAAGCTGCAATGCCGACTGCTGGCCGAAGGAGCGAATGGCCCCACGACATTGGAAGCCGACGAAATTCTGCAGGAACGGGGCATCTTCGTGCTGCCCGATGTCCTCGGAAATGCGGGCGGGGTGACGGTTTCTTATTTCGAATGGGTGCAGGGGACGCAGAACTACACCTGGTCGCTGGAGGAGATCAACTCACGTCTGCGGAAGATCATGGTTGATGCATTCCACCGGACATCAACTTTGGCAACCCGCGATCGTCTCGACTTCCGCACGGCTGCGCTGATTGGTGGAATTGAGCGAGTAGCCGAAGCCAAACTGAAACGGGGCCTGTTCCCATAAGCGTTCACAAAGCTGTCCCGGTCGGCATTCCGAACTCTGCCTGATGCACTGTGGACGCCGCCTGCGAAGTCGCCATAATCGCCCGCCGGTTCTGACCGATGCTGAGTCGGAACTGGAGGTCGAGCAAGCGATGGAGAGCAAGATGTCGACGCAACCGAAGGCACAAATTCGAGGCCCCATTCTGGACTATCTGGTCCTGTTCTTTGCCGGTCTACTTTACGCGGTCGCCCTGCAGTATTTCGTGCTCCCTTCAAAAATCATTCTCACCGGGACCGAAGGGATTGCAGCGGCGCTCTCTTACCTGCTGGAACAACAGTGGGTGTTCATCGCGCTGTACGCAGTCTTCCAGACGGCGCTATTGCTGTTCGCCTTTTTTCGCATCAGCAGCACATTCGCGCTGCGATCGCTGGTGGTGGTCGCCACGGTGGTGGTGGCACTTTCGGTCATGCCGCAGTTGCAGGTGGCTAAGCCCGAACCGGAAAACGAGCGGATCATTCTCGTCATCTTTGGCGGACTGCTGGCGGGAGTGGCCAAGGCACTGGCGTTTCAGCGTCGCGGTTCCACCGGTGACGAAGACATTCTGGGAGCGTACTTCGCCTCAAAGTATCTGAAGCCGGTGGGATCGATCGGGGTCATCGCAGCGGTGATCTCAACAGCGTTTGGTCTGACACTCGACTACATCAAGAACGGCGAAGTGGTCTCTCTGGTCAACACGTTGATGTACACCTGCATCTACATCTTCATCACGGCGGAATCGCTCAACAATCTGTACCGAAAGTTCAAGCTGACGATGCTGGTAATTGTGTCTCGTCGACAGAACGAAGTGGGGCAGATGATGCGCGAGGTCATGCCATACCGTACCTACACCGTACAGCAGGGAGTCGGCGGGCACAGCGGAGAATCGTTCAGCATGCTCCGAACGATCGTCACACACGAAGAGTTGCCCGCGATGATGGAGGCTGTTGAAGCAGCCGACCCGAACGCGTTCTTCTATCACCACGACATCGAAGGCATTTCACGGCGATATTACATTCCGCCCATCCGGTAGGTGCCGCCACATTGGTCATCGCTGTGGCATCAAAGCGACAGTTTGGACCAATAAAGGCGTTCACGGTCGCCGCGCAGCCTGAGATCTTCGAGCAACGTCTCGAACTGCGGCTCAACGAAGCTGTTGAAAACCATGCGGGAATTGATGGACACTCGATGGCGAACGTCGAAGTCGATCAGTTCCGGTGCCAGCCACAGTGTGGTGCTTTTGCCGGGATGGCTGACATAGATGGGACCGCCCGGGGCGATGTGGGCGGTGATGGGACGCGACTGAATTCCCCTTCCGCTGCCATCGGCAGGAACTGGCGGAAACAGGCGTTCGGGGAGATCGTGAACTTCGACCCAGTTGAACTGGTTGTCCGTTATGCGCAGTGACCCGATCTTAAAGTCCATCGTCTTGGACAACGGTCGCCGAGTGATATTCTGCATCCAGTCAAAGATCCGAGGCTGCTCTTCGACGAAACTTTCGAAACCACGACTCTTGTAATCACAGTAGATGATGTCCTGCCCCTTGAGCATCATGCGGTTGAGCTTGGGAGCATTGTTCGAAACGGTTTCACGGTCCCGCTCACCTCCGACCACATACCAGCTGAGGTTGGCCCCATTCTCCCACAGGAACACGGCGTGACGTTCCACCTGTCCGGCAACACAGATTGCGCCTGCGAACAGGTCGGGAGCACTCAGACCAACGTCGTAGCAGGCGTCGGCTCCCATGCCATGACCTGCAAGAAAGATGCGGTTGGAATCCACACGCAGTCGTTTGCGCACATGTTCGATCGATCGGCGGACGACCTGCAGCGAGTGCGCGGAGTAATCATGAGCCGTGGCGGTTTCCTCACAGTGATGCGGAGCAATCACAATGTATCCGCGACGCTGTCCCCAGCCTGGATTCTGCTCATCGCCCGCCCACAGACGAATCGAGTCCTCGAACGTGCGGCCATTGGCATGCATCACAACGAGTAGCGGGTAGTGGTGATGCGGGCTGTATTCGGGGGGCAGCATGACCGAATACCCCATGGTCTCCGCAGGGACGCCAGCGGTAAACTCGACATCAACAACCGTTCCGGATTCCCGTGTTGGCGGCTCGAAGGGCAACGGCAGCAGCGGCACCATGTGCGCCAGCCTCGCTACGTTCACACCTTCCAGGTTGGTCAGTTCTTCTGTGATGGCTTCCCGCCGGAAGGGATTGTCATCGCAGCGGAGGTACTCCAGTGCGAGGAAGCGTGCCGCCCACAGATTGCGCGCCACCGGAAGTTCGGTGATCGCCTCCGATGCTCCCAGCAGCCAGCCGGAATAGGCGAGTGCCAGTTTCTGTTCGGCAGAGAGGCTGTCGTCTCCCTCCGTCTGCAGGAACGGTCGGAGCCGTCCCAGCGTTTCGTAGTGCAATTCATCCTGCAGCACAGCGCGCAGCGGCTGCAGGGCATGAGCAAGCTCCATCGGCAACTGGGCGTGCGTCACATCCAGCAGCATCAGCGCGCGGTCTCGATCTTCAATGGCGTTCTCGTAGTCGCGCACAATGTCGTTGGCTTCGCGGAGGACATCGGCACTCACCTGATCGGCGGGGAACTGGCGGGAGATGTAGTAGGCCAGTTGATGCTGCCCCGATTCGCGTCGCAGCTGCAGTTCATTCAGTCCCAGCCGGGCTTTGAGTTCGAAGATCTGTTGTCGAAACTCCTGACACCAGGCGGCGGCATCGGGAAAGTCCTGTGCGATCCGGTCGAGTTCCTGCTGAGCCAGTGAAGGCAGGTCGGCCTGCAGATAGAACTGCACAGCCGCTTTGCGGTCGGACAGACTGGCCTGATCGGTGGCGTTCTCGATCAGCATGTGAAGGACATCGGGCGGAATGGTGCGAGTGTCCAGGTTGTATTCCCAGACGTGCGTGAGTCCTTCGATTTTGGCGTAGTCGGGACGGATCTGCGTGATGCCCTGCACGATGTGAATGGGGCGTCCCTTACTCATCAGAGTAACGGTGCGTCGTCCGAACTTATCGAACGGCTCCATCTGGGCTGCCCCGACAATAGCCGGACCGATGGAACGACCGGTCTTCTGCTGAAACAGATCGTACGAGACATCCGAAGTGAACGGATCGCTGTCAATCGGCGGGACTGCAACGTGCTGATACGGTACGAAGTATCGACGAACCCCGTCGTCCACCATATAGAAGGGCTGATTGCGGATCTCTGTGAAGTCATTCTGGCCCGCAGTCAGCATGTTCAGACCGGGAACCTTAACCACCGTTCCTTCAAGAATGAGGCCGCAATCGAGATACAGTTCCCCGGCGGAAAGGAGACCTGCCACGCTGAGCAGGCCCAGCAGGCCGAACAAAAAACGAAGCTGTTTCAAAACCATGGCCATCAGGAATCGGAGTCAACTGGAGTTCGCCGCCCTGGGGCACCCACTGCGACCGCGCGGCAATATCTCCCCGTCTCATCGTCCCGCCGTTTCGCGTTCCCTGCCATCAGAACACTCCGGCGCAGACCACCTCAGCAGTAGTATCGTCCTCATGATGCGCAGCCCGTGGCGCGATTGCCATCGCAAAGAGTTGAATTGGAACGATGGGAGCCATCCATCGGGCTGGGTAGACCAGGTAAGACGTGATGGGCGTCTCCGTCTCCACAACGGCCGAACGCGCCCCACACAATAAATGCGAGAACGCTGATGCAACTCATTCCCGAGCGTCGCGAGTTTGATGTAATGCACTTCATTTGAAAGAGATGCGCTCCCACAAATCGAATCGTCGTTTGGCAGCGGCGGCAGGGGTCCGGCATGTCGTGTTACTGGTCGCAATTCCCCGGGCGGCGGCGAGTTGCAATTTTCTCGCTGCGTGCATACCTTGCGGCCTCGCGCTGGCCCGAACATCGCTCAGGGTCTGCGCCGAATTCCGTCCGCATCGGCTGCCTGCCGGGCCCTCACATGCGGATGCACACAACACTGACGGTTGTTTTTCCGGAGAGAATGCTGATGTCCGCTGTCGCTGAGTTTCCCATCCCATTGCACGACTACAAGGTGGTGCGTCTCGATCCTCGACAGCCGAAGTTGACCGACGAGCAGCGTCAGCAACTGGAAACGAACATTCAGATCTGTCGCGACGCGATCATTTTCTTCACCGCCATCGCCGATGCGAAGGGGCTGGGGGGACACACCGGCGGACCGTACGACACCGTGCCGGAAACGGTCATCATGCACGGCATGATGGAGAACGCCCGCCAGGGTGGTTCTCCCGATGTGCTGCCCGTCTTCTTTGACGAAGCCGGCCACCGCGTGGCGACACAGTACTTGATGGCGGTTCTCGAAGGGGAAATGCCCATTGAGAAGCTGTTCCACTACCGCGAATATCTCTCCCACCTGCCAGGGCACCCTGAACGTGGCTTCACACCGGGAGTGAAGTTCAGTTCCGGCCGACTCGGACACATGTGGCCCTTCGTGAACGGGGTGGCGATTGCCAACCCGAACAAGGTGGTCTTCATGCTGGGCTCGGATGGCTCGCAGATGGAAGGCAACGATGCCGAAGCAGCCCGTCTGGCTGTGGCTCAGAACCTGAACGTCAAGCTGCTGATTGACGACAACGATGTGACCATTGCCGGTCACCCCTCGAACTACCTGCCCGGCTACGAAGTCTCGAAGACACTCGCAGGACACGGGCTGAAGATCTGCATCGGCGAAGGGGAAGACCTCGACAGCCTGTACTCCCGCATGTGTGCCGCCGTCACCGCCGATGGTCCGATCGCATTGATCAACAAGCGCCAGATGTGCGTTGGCATCAACGGGTTGGAAGGAAGTGCCCACGGTCACGATGTGATCAAGACTGCCGTTGCCATTGAATACCTGGAAGGACGCGGCCAGAAGGAAGCAGCTGAATACCTGAAAACGGTCACCAAGGGCCCCGGCGGCCCCAGCCATCAGGGTTCCGATGCCAAGAGCATCGGTAAGAATCGCGACGCGTTTGGCAAGATCATCAACGAAATCCTCGATGGCATGTCCAAAGAGGAGCGTGTTGCCAGCGTCCGCGTGTTCGACTGCGACCTCGAAGGGAGCTGCGGCCTGAATCATATTCGCGCTTCGCACCCGGAAGTGTTCGTCCGAGGCGGCATTATGGAACGCGGCAACTTCTCCGCCGCTGCTGGTTTCGGTTTCGAAGCGGGCAAGCAGGGGATTTTCGGGACGTTCTCCGCGTTTCTGGAAATGGTGGTTTCGGAAATCACCATGGCCCGGCTCAACCAGAGCAACGTGCTGGCTCACTTCAGCCACGCCGGCTGTGATGACATGGCCGACAACACCTGCCACTTCGGCCTGAACAACATGTTCGCCGCCAACGGTCTGCCAGACGAAGGTCGGGACACTACCCGCCTGTACTTCCCGGCCGACCAGCATCAGTTCAAAGCCTGCCTGAAGCGAATCTTCAACGAGGCTGGACTGCGGTTCGTCTTCTCAACTCGCTCGGGAGTTCCCGATCTGCTGGACGACAACGGCAACCGCTTCTACGGCGACGATTACGAATTTGTCCCCGGTAAGGACGACGTCATCCGCGAAGGAACTGCCGGCTACATTGTGACCTTTGGCGAAACGACCTACCGGGCTCTCGATGCCGTCCTCCGGCTGAAGGCCGCAGGGCTGGATGTCGGCCTGATCTGCAAGTCGACCTTGAATGTGTACGACGAAGAAGTCATGGCCAAACTGGCGGTCGCTCCGGCTGTGCTGGTTGCTGAGTCGTTCAACGTGAACACCGGACTCGGCTCACGCCTCGGAACGGAACTGCTCAAGCGTGGCTTCAAGGGGAGTTACAACAACATCGGGACACACAAAGAAGGTTCCGGCGGACTGTGGCAGCAGATGGGCTATCAGGGTCTGGACGCCGATGGCATTCTGGCCACCATGAAGAAGCTGATCGGCTAATAACCCGAGTCCTGACCGACAAAACGGAAGAGAGCAGGGGGCACGAGCCCCCTGTTTTCGCGCGCCGCCCCCCCCTTATGACCGTTTTCCGGTCTCCGCCGCTTCGCAATGCGGGACGGAATTTGCGGCCGTTCCGCCAAATTGCCGCCCACACTCAGCCCACACTCAGCCCACATTTCGGCACATTCTGCCATTCCTGCGGGTCTATCGGTACTTCGGGCCGAAATCTTGAACTCATGTTGTGAGATTCTCGAAGCACTGATAGGGTCCCGCTCCCATCCCCATGTCCTCGACGGACGGTTTTGGCGAGCAGTTCTCCGCTCAACGCCGTGCGTCCACTCCCTTCCGAATTCCCCACTCCCCGGGGCGTCACTCATGCGCACGCTCTCCCTTCCAGCAACTCTCGAAACCTCTGAACAGCAGTCCCATCACCTGCGTCGATGGGGCATGCGGCTTGGCTTCTGGATTGTCACCTTCCTCTGGATCGGCCTGGCTTCCACACTGTGTGGCTGCAATATGATGCATGGCCCGACCGCGAATATGGTGGGACAGAGCCATTTCCGGCGGGGCCACTTTGCCGCAGCCCAAGGGGCATTCCAGCGGGCCATGGCCGATGATCCGTTCAATGCCAACTACGCTTACAACATGGCCCGCGCCATGGAAAAGCAGGGGAATACGCAAGGCGCGGAACAGATGTACCAGAAGGCGATGACCATTGATCCTGCTCATCAATTGGCCTACCGCAGCCTGGGCAAGATGCTTGTCGCGCAAGGCCGTCAGAATGAAGCGACCCTGATGATGCAGGCCTGGGCCGATACTCAACCTTACTCGGCGGCCGCATATACCGAACTCGCCACGATTCAGCGGCAAAATGGCGACATCGCCGGTGCCCAGCAGTCACTGCAGCAGGCTCAGCGGCTGCAGCCTCAGACCATGGCCAGCGCTGCACGCTTCCAGCAGCAGCAACAGGCGATGCGTCCTGTTCAGCAGACGGCCGGTACAATGCCGATGGAGAACATGATGGCCGCAAATGGTCCTGCACTGCCTAACAGCCCGTACATGAATACCGGGTTCCAGACGTATGACAGCAACATGACGGCCATGGCCGGCAGCTATCCGACGACTTCAGCAGATCCATATATGGCCAGCGCTGCGAGCCCCGGAATGACCATGCAACCCACGCCGGGTGCCATGACATACTCGACAACATCACCATCCATGATGCCCAGCTACCCTGGCAGCGCGATGCCATATCAGGGACCCCCCATGCCAACGTTTGCTGCTGCCGATGCAAATGCGTCCACAGCGGGCAGCATTGGAGCGTCGATGCCGTTTCCCTCGGCTGCGGGAACCTATGGAACTCCAATGCCGGTTGCGGCAGGAAGCAGCATGCCACTGACCACCGTCACACCGGGTACCAGTCCGACCCCGGCAACCGGCTATGCTCCGACTGTCGCCCCTGGACCACCAGTAGCAGTCGGCGCTGTCCCGAGCGTGTCCGCGTTCTAGGTGAACGCCGCAAAGACACGTCAGCGGCTCATTGAGGTGTTGCCCTGGCATTCCGTCCAACCCCTTGTGCTCCACCTCTCGACCTGAACGCCTGTACTTTGTTTTTCAAGTCAAAGGCTTGAGGTTGTGGTGCCTTTGCGGTACTGTGGACTGCATCTACTCTAGCTCGGATGTGCCAGCTGTCGCCCTGTGAGGCGACCCTCATCCCCGCTCCAATGACGGTCTCCAAGCCCCTGCGCGCGGAGAGAGTTCGAATTCAGCTTTGGAGGAATGTCATGTCAGCACGCGCTTCCGCAGTGGCGGAAATCCTGTGGGAACTCAAACGGGCCGATAAGGTGGCGAAGTTCACCGACATCGCTGCTCGCGCGGGATTCAGTGCTGGTGCCAACGGTCGGGCCATGGCAACCTGTCTGAAAGCCGTTCGTCGCGACTGGCCGCATCTCGAATGGTGGAGAGCCATTTCCGACGACGCCACTGTCAAAGCCGATGGTGAACAGGTTGGGCATGTGACCGCTTGGGGCGTTGCCACCGGTGAAGAAAAGGCGGGTCGATTGACCCTAAAGCTTGACGACGAACAAGTGATGAACTGGGATGAAGCCTCCTCACCGAGTGCTGTGAACGGCTGAGCGGCCAGCCACGGTGAGACATGGCTCTGGTTTCTGCGGATGTCTGGTGGACCGCTTCTGACGGCTACCCCATCCATGTCCATCGTGTCGATCCCGTTGGGCCGATTCGTGGCTGGATTCTGCTGCTGCATGGAATTCAAAGTCATGCAGGCTGGTATCAGGCAACCGCCAATGATCTGGCCCGAAAGGGGTACAGCGTCTGGCTGCCTGATCGACGCGGGTCCGGGCTCAACATGGCTGACCGTGGCCATGTCGCCTCCTGGCGACGGCTGCTGGGCGATGTTTGCCAGCTGTTGTACCGAGCGGCTGCGGAGCGATCACAACGCGCCCCGCAAGCACCGATTGTCCTGGGAGGAATTTCCTGGGGCGGACGACTGGCGACGGCAGTGGCGGCGCTGCGACCACAATTGCTCGATGGTCTCACATTGCTGGCTCCCGGTCTGATCCCACGTATCGGGCCCACGCCGTGGCAACGGGTCCGCCTCGCCCTGGCTCGACGACTCGGCATCTATCAGCGCTACGTTCCGATTCCGCTCGGGGATCCGGCATTGTTCTCCGATGATCCGAAGTGGCAGCAATTCATTCGCGAAGACACTCGGGCGCTGCATGATGTGACGACCGGATTTCTGTTTGCTGGTGAGGATCTGACTCGACAACTGCAGAGGTTGCGAGAGCCCTTGCACTGTCCCGTCCAGTTGCTGCTTGCCGGGCATGATCCGATCATCAACAACGCCGCCACGCGGCTGCTCGTCCAGCGCTGGTCGCCGACAGCGAGTATTCATGAATTCCCGACGTCGCCGCACACTTTAGAATTTGGTCCCGCGCAGCCGGCAGTCGTCGAAACACTCGCCAACTGGATTCAAACGCTGCCTCGTATCTCTGCGTTGCCCTGATCGGCAAGGCGGTATCGACTCTTGGGGTGCAGGCTGGACATGCCTATACTGCGACCTCCCCTGGCCCCAACACTGGTTGATGATGCGACTGTTTGAAGGTACTCCGTTCGACCGTCCTCCGCGCTGTGAACGTTGCGATCAGCTGGAAGAAGAGTGCGTCTGCCCACCTCCCGAACCCGAACGGCTGGCTCCCTCCGGCCAGACAGCGAAGCTCAGCAAAGAGAAGCGCAAGAAGGGGAAACTCGTCACCGTCATCCGGGGCCTGCCAGCCATTGGAAACGACCTGCCGGCACTGCTGACCCAGCTCAAGAATCACTGCGGAGCCGGTGGCTCACTCTCCGGCGAAGAACTGGAGATTCAGGGAGATCAACTCGACCGCGTAGAAGCTTTCCTGAAGGGGCAGGGCTTCCGCGTGAAGGTTTCGGGGCGTTGATGCGTTGAAAGGGTTCGCCCCTCGTAGAAGGTCGAGGGGCGAAAACCAATTGCCAACAGCCAATCGCCCGCCTACGGCGTTTGGAGATCGACCAGTTCCACAACTTGCAGCGTCTTCGCCTTTTCGGCATCGACATAGTCGCTGTGGCAGCTGGCCTTGTCCCCGTTCTCAGCGCCAACGGCCTTCTTGGTCTTGGCCGCCAGGCGGTGAATTTCGTCCGGCGAGAGAACACCTCGCTGTTCGAGAATTGCCTTCTGCTCAGCCGTGAGAGCGGCGCTCACCTTGGCCCGATCCCACTGGTAGTCATCGTCCTTGCCGCTGGCGAATTCCACGATTTCCTTGCTGATCCGCACGCTGCACCAGTCGTGACCGCACATGGCACAGAAGTCGGTGTCCACATCGAGGTCTTCGTCGTGGTAAGCGCGGGCAATGTCGGGGTCGAAACTGAGGTCGAAGTGCTTTTCCCAGTTGAGCGCTGCACGGGCCTTGGTGAGTTCATCATCGCGGTCACGGGTTCCGGGAATACCGAGGGCCACATCGGCTGCGTGAGCAGCGATCTTGTAGGCAACGCAGCCTTGCTTCACATCGTCCTTCTTGGGGAGGCCGAGGTGTTCCTTAGGAGTGACGTAACAGAGCATTGCGGCTCCGTGGTACGCCGCTGCGGTGGCTCCGATGCAACTGGTGATGTGGTCGTAGCCTGGGAAGATGTCGGTCACCAGCGGGCCGAGAACGTAGAACGGAGCCCCGTGGCACAGCGTGCGCTGGAGCTTCATGTTGTATTCAATCTGGTCGAACGGCACGTGTCCGGGGCCTTCGACCATCACCTGCACGCCCTTGCGCCAGGCCCGTTCGGTCAACTCGCCCAGCGTGCAGAGTTCGGCGAGCTGAGCCTGATCGGTGGCATCGGCCAGTCCGCCGGGGCGCAGTCCGTCGCCGATAGAGAAGGTGACATCGTATTCCCGCATGATGTCACAGATGGCTTCCCAGCCGGTGTACATCGGGTTTTCGTCATCGTGATCAATCATCCACTTGGCAAGCAGTGAGCCGCCTCGGGAGACGATTCCGATGAGTCGGTCCTTCACGTACTGCAGGTGGGCGCGTTGCACGCCGGCGTGAATGGTGAAGTAGTCGACCCCCTGTGCGGCCTGCTCACGCAGAGACTGGAGGATGATCTCCATATTCAGGTCGTACAGTTTGCGACCGATGATCATGGAATAGATGGGCACCGTTCCGATGGGGACGGTGCTGTTCTGAATGATTGCTTCGCGGCACTCGTTAATGTCCCCCCCCGTGGAGAGATCCATGACGGTGTCGGCCCCCCAGCGTTCGGCCCACTTCAGCTTGACGACTTCTTCATCCGTGCCGCTGGAAACGGGGGAAGCCCCCATGTTCGCGTTGACCTTGGTCTTCGAGGCCCGGCCAATGGCCATGGGATCGAGCTGGTGTTGCAGGTGCACCTTGTTGGCCGGAATGACCATTCGCCCAGCAGCCACTTCGTCACGCACCTGAGCGGGAGTGAGATGCGTTTCCCGTTCGGCGACTCGGGTCATTTCCGGAGTAATGATCCCCAGTCGGGCCGATTCCAGCTGAGTGATTGCCGTGAAATCGGCAGGGCAGGTTACCCAGCGCGTGCTGCCATCGGACTGTTCAAATGTGTGGAGAGCTTCTCCCGCCGGCACTGGCTCGCTGGGCTGACCGGTACCGGTTGTCCAGCCTTCAGGAAGAAAGTCCCAGGCGGTCTTGTCGCTGGGAGCGGGCATGCCGGGGGTGTCGGGCGAGGCAAATGTGTAGCGCCCATCAACCCCTGGCTTAATCTCCGGACGCTTCGCAAAGCTGCCCGGTGTGGTCCCTGCAGCGGTTGAAGAAGGATTTTGTCCGAGGGGCGGGAGGGTGTAGGCGTGTTCTGCCATCAGTCGTCTCACATCAGTTCAAGGCATCCATTCCGGTTCATCACAACAGCGGGAAAGGCTGCAGACCCGGGTCTGCTCGAATAGTAATTTGATTCCCCCGGCAGGAGTAGGGACTTGAGGAGTTGCGTTTCGCCCAGAGTCCAGAGTCAACTGCCAACTGCTCCCGCCCGCATTTCGCGGAGTCTCGCGTTGCGGTAGACTGAAAGTTCGGGATTTGATTGGAACACCGACAGGATTGACGTGATGCCAGCCACGCTTGTGGATGCGATACGCATCGCCGTAAACGCCCATGGAGAGGAGCCCGACTTGAATGGAGAACCATACGTCCTGCATCCGCTGCGGGTCATGTTGGCTCAACACAACGAGGAGGCGCGCATCGTGGCGGTGCTGCATGATGTTGTCGAAGACACATCGGTCACGCTGGACGACCTGGCCCGGGAAGGCTTTTCGGAAACAATTCTCAAGGCCGTACAATTGCTGACAAAGGACCCCGAGCTTTCCTACAAAGAAAATATTGCCCGGGTGAAAGACCATCCGCTGGCACGTGCGGTCAAGCTGGCCGATCTACAGGACAATATGGATATTCGTCGTATTCCCGAACCAACGAAGCATGACCTCAAACGCCTGAAACGGTATCGAGCGGCATGGACGGTTCTCATGGAGGCGGCTCGGGAGGTTCAATCTTGAATCGTTCTGCAATGACTTTCTTGCGTTGCTGCGCGAGCGTGGGGCTGCTTCTATTGAGCAGCCTGAGTGGCTGGTGTGATGATCCCCCCGCAGTTCCCGCGAACCCCGAGGTCGCGGCGGCTGATGAATTGAAATCGGCCCTTGAACAGCGTGGATTCAAGGTCATTTCGACCGAACCGGGAGCGGAACCTGCAGCGGGCTGGTCACCTGTGGCCACAGACACTTTGCTGAACACAACAGCCAAATCCCTTTGGGAACGTGCCAACGAGCGGAGTTTCGCCACGCTGGAGTCGACCATCTTCTCAGTGACGTTTTCCAAAGGAGACCTGCGGCAGGGGCAGTTCACCGGAACCGTCGCCAAAGTCGGTCCGGCCACGGCGATTCTCGACTGGACCGGCACCAACATCGACCTGCATGCGCTGACCGTGGAATCGGGCGATTCAACGGATCAGCAGGCAGAACCTCGACCGGCCACGTGGGGCACTGCGCCGGATGGACGGGCTCTGGTTTTGATCAAAGACGCGAAGACAACGTTACGGGGGGAATGGTCGGCGCGAGGGGAAACCAGTGTCTCGCGGGACACGGTCTCAATTCCCGATGAAGCACCGCAGCAAGTGCTCGCGGGCACCCACTTTGACCTGAATCTGCCCCCCGCACTGCATGCGCAACTCATCATTCGCGCTCCGAGCGGTCATCGCGTCACCGCGTCTGCGGGACTGCTCACCGGACCGCAACCTGCCCCGGGAGAATGGAATCTGTGGACGCTGGACCTTGGGAGACGACACGAAGTTCGGATCACCATTGACGAATTGCCGCTATTGCCTGCGCAGCCGCTGCTGTTGGGCAAGCTGGAAGCAGCCTACTCCGCACAACAGAACGGATTGACCATGCAGGTCGATGTGGGTCTGGAGGTCTTTGCCGCCTCGGTGGCGTCGCTGCAGGTTCAGGTGCCCGAGGACGTGGACATCCAGGGAGCATCGATCAATAACGTTCCGGTACCGATACAGGTCTTACCCGATTCGCCGGGGCGTGCCGTCATCCTGTGTGGTGATCTGCCCCTGGAGCAGTTTTCACTATTGCGGGTCACAGCGACACAGCGGCCTCAATGGGATCATGTTCGCCCGCTGCCGAAGCTGATCTTCCCGGATATTCATATCACACAGGAGCGCACAACTCTGTTTGTCGAGGCCCCTCTGGCGGTCCGCTCTGTCACGCCTCATGCCATGGTGCAAACGGGGCTTTCACGTGATGGTCCCGGCGAATGGTGGTCATTTCAAAGCGTCGAAGCCGGAAGCCATCTGATTGCGGAAATTGGTCGACCGCAAGCCGATATTGAAGCCACCATTCGGGCCGTTGCCGCCTTGTTGCCCGATGCGCCCGCAGAGATCGTCCAGATTCAGTTGCGCAGCAACTCCGGATCACAGTTTGCCGTTTCGTTTCGTATCCCGGCCGGCTGGACCGTGCTGGATGTCGCAGGGACGAGCGAGGCTACGCTTCCCGTGACCTGGATGGTTGAGAAGAGTTCCGAGAATTCACTGCTGCATGTGGAATTTGCCCGCCCGCTGGCGACCGGACAGGAAAAGGGGCTGCAGGTGCTGCTGCGGGGTGCCCCCATTACGACCAGCCAACCGATGCCATTTCCGGTTCTGCAACCGCTGATTCGAGGCGTGGTCAGCGGAACGTGCCAGCTGGTCATGCCTAAGGATCTGTACGCCGAACCCCTGACGGAATCGTCTGCGCATACACACATCGAACCGTCCGAAGTGCCGAAGGGACTGTGGGGAATCCTCGTCAGGCAGGACCTCACCGTTCCTGATTTGAATCAGGCGGGCATCACTGAATTTCGCTGGGGAACAACAGGAGATCCGAGACCCGATCGCATTCGCTTTGTTGCAGCCTCGGGAATGATGACCGATGAAGACATGATGCTCCAGGAGAGCAAGGCCCCGGCGGCAGCTCCAGTCGAGAAAGAGGCCCCCCCCGATTCCGAGTCATCCAACCTGATCAATCAGGTGCAATGTTCGCTGGATTTGACAACCGTGCTGGCACCGCGTGGAGGGACTGCGCACATGCAGCGGAGTGTGTATGAATTCCCCACTCCGGTACCGGTGCAGAATCTTGCCCTGCAGCTGACAGCTTCCTGTTCCGTCTCGGCGGTCGCGATTGATGGCGAGAACGTAACGGTGTTGCGAAGAGGGGATTCCATCTCCTTTCCCGAGCAGCTGACAACCGTTCGCCGACTGGAAATGACCTACATCGTCCCTGCACAAGGATCAGGGCTGTGGCGTCAAATCGATTTGCCGCTGCCAGCCATTGTGGGGCATGTTGATCGCTTTGAATGGCGGATCGAGGTTCCGACGGGCTACGAATTGTCCCCGGTGGAACTGCCGTCGTCTCTGACAAACGCCCGCAGCGAGATCCCCTATGCCAACCGCGTCCTGGGGCCACTGGCACGTAGTGCCCGCGACGGGGTGTTTCATCCGTTTCGGCTCGCCGACTGGCGCAGTTTGTGGTCACCAGCAGAAGAGCCTGAATCGATCATCACATCCACCAGCGAGGTTCACCTGCTGGCACTGTCGCCTCCCGAACACTTGCAGCTGACCTGCTGGGACAAGATCCAGTTGCGAACGCTTTCCTGGGTCACACTGCTGGCGACCGTGTTGATTGGTGTGGGCATTCGTATGTGGAACTTCAACTGGCTGAGGAGAATTTCCATTGCGTGGCTCGCCCTGCTGGCGGCCGCCGCGCTGTTATTGCCGCCAGTGACATCCATTGTGGCAGGAGGAGCGTTTGTGGGCAGCCTGCTGTCACTCTTGCTGCCGCGTCGGCTTGTGCAGCAGACAGATATCCTCAACCAGTCCCGCAGTTCAACTGGTGCCGGAACAGGCGAACCGACTGGAGCCGCGCTGGTGGCACTGCTGCTGTTGTGTTCATCCGGATTCTTGCAGGCCCAGTCGGATCCGGCGAGCGTATTCGTACGTCTGTCGACGGCCCCAGAAGGTCATCCGGTCTGCGAACTGCCTACGGAGCTCTCAAATCAGCTCAAGGCACAAGACGCCTCGATTCCGGGATGGCTGGTGCGATCCGCTGAGTACACAGTGTCCCTGAACGATGCCGGGCCCGTTGTGCACGCAGACTATACCGTGCAGATTCTCGACCCGGCACACACGCAGGCAATTCGACTGCCATTAGCGAACATCGTGCTCCCCAATGGTGCCTTG
>JAGQPW010000470.1 GCA_020426515.1 Planctomycetaceae bacterium
AACTGCAAATCGCCGGCTGCCATCTCGCTTATACGCCCCCGCCTGAGCAGATGTACCCTCCCGGTTTCCAGACATCGATCAAGGTTGAGGCGGTATCTCAAGGCCTTTGCGGCGAATCCCGTCCGCATTTCTTCGGCGGCGTCGCGACGGTGGTCTGCAAACTCCTCAATCAGGTGCGCCCGACTGTCGCTGTGTTCGGCGAGAAAGATTTCCAGCAATTGCTCGTCATCAAGCGGATGGTTCGCGATCTCGACATGCCGGTGGAAATTGTCGGCGCGCCGATCGTGCGCGAGGCCGACGGCCTCGCCATGTCGTCGCGCAACGCTTATCTGTCCACGGATGAACGCGCCACTGCCGGCAAGCTCAACAAGATCATCTCCTCAATGGCGGATCGGCTGAGCGAAGGAGCAGACGCCTCAGACGTTCTCAATGACGGGCGAATGGCGCTTGAGAGCGCAGGCGTCTCTCGCGTCGACTATCTCGAAATCAGAAGCGAAACGGACCTGACGCCCGTGCTCTACGGGCCGATCGACCCCGCCATCCCCGCCCG
>JAGQPW010000471.1 GCA_020426515.1 Planctomycetaceae bacterium
CTCTCACCGGAAGACGCAGGTCCGGCACCGCAGGGGCAGTCGGAAGATCCGATGCCGACCACAGAATCGCCGGTCGAGGCCGCTGCCGTCGACGCACAGATTCTTGACTGGGATGGCGTGGAAGCCCTCGTCCGTTCTCACAAGGGGAAGGTGGTTGTCATGGATCTGTGGTCGACGTACTGCCTGCCATGTCGCAAGGAGTTTCCGAACCTGGTCAACCTACACAAAGAGCATGGGGATCAGGTTGCATGCATTTCCGTTTCGCTCGACTTCGATGGTTTGGAAGATCAGCCGGTCGAAGCCTGCCGCGAAAAGGTGCTCAAGTTTTTGACCGATCAAGGGGCTACATTTGATAACGTCGTCTGCAGCACTCCGGCAGAAACGGTGTTCGACAGCAAGATCCCGCACAAGTCGGTCCCGGCGGTCTATGTGTTCGACAAGGAGGGCAACTGGGTTGGCAAGTTCCCGAATCTCGACGAAGGCGATCCTGAGGCGTTCAACTATCCTGAGCATGTGTTGCCGCTGGTGACTCAGTTGCTGGCACAGTAGG
>JAGQPW010000472.1 GCA_020426515.1 Planctomycetaceae bacterium
CGATGAGCACGGACATCACATTGCCCCAGTGATCGCGTCCAGGCGTACCCTGGCTGAGCGGCGGACCACCGTTGCCGCCATCATTCATGCGGGGTGTGCGTCCGAACTCACCACAGACGACGACCATGACTTTGTCGAGCAGGCCGCGTTGATCAAGGTCTGTTAAGAGCCCGCTCACGGCAAGGTCGACTTTCGGAAGATGTTTCTCCATGGTCCCCTGATGATTCCAGTGGGAATCCCAGCCGCCGAAGTGGCATGTCACAATCGTCGACCCCGCCTCAACGAGACGCCGCGCCAGCAGCACACTCTGCCCCCACGAATTGCGACCATAGCTGTCACGCAGAGCGTCGGCTTCATCATCCAGGGAGAATGCTGACCGGGCCGCAGAGCCAGTCACCAGATCAAACGCCTGTTGATCAAACGCCGACAGTGCAATCGCCTCTGGCTCGGAATCACGGAGATGACACAACCGATCCAGATCCTGATTCAATGCGCGACGGTTCTCCAATCGATCAGCGGGGAGTTGGGCAACCGGCGACAGGTTCTGCT
>JAGQPW010000473.1 GCA_020426515.1 Planctomycetaceae bacterium
CTCTGTCGCGATCTCCGCGATCAACTGAACAACGCATACGACTTGCAGCGTCTCTCGGCTCGTGTCGCCACACTGCGGGCGACGCCGCGTGATCTGGATGCACTGGCTCAGACACTGGAGCTGCTTCCCAAGCTCAAGGCGAAATTGAGTGGTCGGCAGTCCAACCTGCTCAGCATGCTGGAAGCTCGCCTGGACCTGTGTCCGGAACTTCGCGCGGAGATTTCCAGTTCGCTGGGAGAAGAGCCTCCCCTGACGACGAGCGAAGGGGGCATCTTCCGCGATGGCTTTGACGCCCGGCTTGATGAATTGCGGGATCTCGCCCGAGGCGGCAAGAAGTGGATTGCCGAGTATCAGGCCCGTGAGATTGAGCGCACGGGCATCACGTCGATGAAGGTCGGATTCAACAAGGTGTTTGGATACTACCTCGAAGTGACAGCAGCCAATCGCGACAAGGTGCCGGATGACTACATTCGCAAGCAGACGCTCAAGAACCAGGAGCGTTTCATTACGCCGGAACTCAAGGAGTATGAAGACAAAGTGCTGCGGGC
>JAGQPW010000474.1 GCA_020426515.1 Planctomycetaceae bacterium
ATCGGTCTGGCGCTGCTCAATGCGCTGGTATGCGCTGCTCAAGTGGAGCTTGCCAATGAGGCCACAGTCGTAGCCCAAATCGGCCAGTCGTTTGGTCACCAACGGCGGATGGGACGGAAACGATTCTAGCCCATTGGCGTTGATGTGAACCGTGCTGGGGTAAAGCCCGGTTAAAAAGCTAGCCCGGCTGGGTGTGCAGATGGGGCTTTGGCAATAGGCGTGGGTAAAGGCTACGCCTTCGGCCACCAGCCGATCCATGTTGGGGGTCGATACGTATGGGTTGCCCAGCGCGCCGATGGTATCAAAGCGCTGTTGGTCGGTACAGATCCAGAGAATGTTGGGGAGCATGATTTTGATTTACGATCTTTGATTTACGATTTACGAGTTCGACGCGCGAATCATTGTTCGACTATTGAGAGTGTGCGGTCCGTAAGTTACGGCGCACTGCCTCAGATGCTTTTGAACTATCAGGTGCGTGCCAGAAATGGGGCCGTATCGCCAGCCGCGCCGCCTCTCCCTGATTTTGCACTGAAGCACAAAATCTGTCC
>JAGQPW010000475.1 GCA_020426515.1 Planctomycetaceae bacterium
ATGGCCAGCCCGGCACCATTCACCAGACAGCCAATGCGGCCGTCGAGCTTCACGTAGCTGAGCCCGGCAGCCTGTGCCCGGATTTCGGCCGGTTCTTCTTCCGATTCGTCCCGCAATTCGAGCAGGTTCTTGTGACGGAACAAGGCGTTTTCATCGAACGTCACCTTGGCATCGAGCGCGAACAACTTCCCGTCGCCAGTGACGATGAGCGGATTAATTTCCAGCATGCTGCAATCGTTGTCGACAAAGAACTTGCAGATCTGCGGCAGGAAGCTGGCAGCAGACTTGGACGCTGCTGCATCAAACCCCAGGGCATTGGCCAGCTTGCGCACCTGATAAGGCTGCAGGCCAATCGCCTGATCGAAGTGTTCACGGATGATCTTCTCGGGGTGATCGTGAGCGAGTTCTTCAATCGCCATGCCCCCTTCCGCGGAAGCGATCACCACAGGTTTGCCAACTTCGCGATCGACGACAATCGCCAGGTACAGTTCGCGAGCAATATCCAGCCCTTGCTCGACATACAGGGTATTAACCTGTTTGCCTTC
>JAGQPW010000476.1 GCA_020426515.1 Planctomycetaceae bacterium
CCCCTTCGTCGCGGTGTAGGGCGCGATCCCGGACCTCGCCAGCCCCCTCAGCACGCTGGCGATGTTGATGATCCTTCCCGCGCCCCGCCCGATCATGTGCCGCGCCACCGCCTGGCCTACGGTGAATACGGAGGTCACGTTGGTGCGCATCAGCCGCTCGAACGCCTCCTGCGGAAAGTCTTCGAGCGGCGCGCGGTGCTGGATGCCGGCGTTGTTGACGAGGATGTCGATCGGGCCCTCGGTCGCCTCATAGCCGTCGACGGCGGCGCGCACCGCATCCGGTGCGGTCACGTCGAAGCCGAGTACGTCGACCTCGGCGCCCTCGCCGCGCAGCCGCTCCGCCGCTGCCGCCAGCCGGTCCGCGTCGCGCCCGTTCAGCACCACCCGCGCCCCCGCCTCAGCGAGCCCGCGCGCCAGCGCGAAGCCGATCCCCATCGACGATCCGGTCACCAGTGCGCGCCGGCCGGTGAGGTCGAACAAATCCATCCTTGCCCCCGTTGCGCGGGCCTCCCCGCGTTGACAAAGCCGGGCAAACCCGCCTTGAT
>JAGQPW010000477.1 GCA_020426515.1 Planctomycetaceae bacterium
CGGAATTGCCAGGGCGACGATCAAACCTGCCCGCAGATTGCCAAGGAAAATGAACAGCACCGCGACAACCAGCAACCCTCCTTCAAAGAGATTCTTTTGAACTGTGTGGATGACGTGGTCGATCAATTCCGTGCGGTCGTAAACTGTTTGAATCTTGACGCCGGGAGGCAACGTGGCTTGGATGCTGGCAATCTTTTCCTTGATGGACCAAGTGACTTCGTTGCTGTTTTCACCCATCAGCATAAAGCCCAGCCCCAGAACTGCTTCACCGCGACCGTTCGCCGTGACCGCACCACGACGGATCTCGTGTCCAAGCTGGACATCGGCCACGTCGCTCACTCGCACGGGAACGCCTTTGACCGCCGTGATGACGATATCGCCGATCTCTTGAATATTGACAGTTCGCCCCACGCCGTGGACAAGCAACATCTCGCTGCCATCGGTTACCGTCCCTCCGCCAACATTCTCGTTGTTGGACGCAATCGCGTCGGAAACTTCCTCGAACGTCAGCCCGTATTTGAATAGTCGCTCGGGATCGAGTCG
>JAGQPW010000478.1 GCA_020426515.1 Planctomycetaceae bacterium
TCGTCGGGCCGTTCCTCGACGCCGCCTGGCGGTCGAACCTCAAGAACCTGCGGCTGCTCAACCGCACCATCGACGACCGCGCCCAGGTCCGCGATGCGTCCGTCAGGTACTGGATCGCCGTCGTGGCCATCCTGGCCTCCATGGTCGGCCTGATCCTGCTGGTGCCCGCCCTGCTCATCATGTGGGCGCTGCGGGCACTACCATGACGGCCATGACTGCCTCCGACATGCCAAGCAACTTCATCTACGACGCCATCGCGGCGGACGTGGCGGCGGGCAACAGGGGCGGTCGGGTCCAGACCAGGTTCCCCCCCGAGCCGAACGGCTACCTGCACATCGGGCACGCGAAGGCCATCGTCGTCGACTTCGGCGCCGCGGCCGACTTCGAGGGTACCTGCGTGCTGCGCCTCGACGACACCAACCCGGAGACCGAGGACGCGGACTTCGTGAACTCGATCATCCACGACATCGAGTGGCTGGGCTACGAGCCCGCCGAGGTGCGCTTCGCGTCCGACTACTTCGGGAGGCTCTACGAGTGGGCCGA
>JAGQPW010000479.1 GCA_020426515.1 Planctomycetaceae bacterium
CGACGTACTCGTAGCCCTGGTGCCCGAACCAGAAGTTCGCTTCGAGGCCCATCTCCTGCCGGGTGCCATACCAGGTGCCGAAGCAGGAGCCGATGACGATGATGAGCAGGCAGACGAAGAGGAAGTTGACGCCCGCGCGCTGCCAGCGGGGCTCGTGGCCCGAGACTGCGGGCGCGATATACAGGCCGGTCGCGAGCCACGCGGTGGCGATCCAGAAGATGCCGAGCTGCACATGCCATGTGCGGGTGACGCTGTAGGGCAGCCACTCCGCGAGCGGGATGCCGTAGAACTGCTCACCCTCGACGCCATAGTGAGCCGTCACCGCGCCGAGCCCGACCTGCACCACCCAGAGCGCGACGACCACCCAGAAGTACTTGTGTGTCGCCTGCATCGACGGCGTCGGCTGCACCGACAGGAGGGGGTCGCTCGCGGGGAAGGCGTGCGGCTCTGTCTGGCTCTCGCGGTGCTTGAGGACGGCGTAGTACCACGCGAGCGCGCCGATGCCAGCGAGCAGCAGCACGAAGCTGAGTACGGACCACACCA
>JAGQPW010000047.1:0-1630 GCA_020426515.1 Planctomycetaceae bacterium
GGGTCGCCTGAACAGGCGGGAACACTACGGTGGGAATGAAATACGGTCAACAGGAATGGCGAACCGCCACGAGTGAGTGGCAGAAAAGACAAGTGGATTTGGTCCCTGCAGGGTCCTCGGCCGGGCGCTGGTCCCATGCTGCGGAACTCGATCCCTTTGCTCCCCAAAATCGTCGTACGCAGTGACGTCGGTGGAAACTCGTTCCGGCCTCGAAAGACCATCGGCAACGCTGGGTTGCACTTCGCAGAGCCAGTCCGCAAGGATCAACACCCGCCGATGCAGTGGGAAAGGTGATCCGTCTGCCGGTGAGGAATTCCGCTCCGACAGCGAATTCGATGCGACTTTCTGAGTGAAACCCTACAATCGCTTGCGGAGTGTTGATATCGTCTCAACTTCACGGGGGCTGTTTCCGAGCGCCGAGGGTGCGCTTGCTGGGGGGCCCAACAGAAATATCCATGCTTAAAGGATTGACCAATGTCTGATACCGCAGTTCTTCCGTACAAGGTGAAGAACATGGACCTGGCTGAAATCGGCCGGCAGGAGATCATTCTGGCCGAGCACGAAATGCCGGGCCTGATGTCTCTGCGTACCAAGTACGGCGATTCCAAGCCACTCAAGGGGGCTCGGATCGCTGGCTGTCTGCACATGACGATCCAGACCGCAGTGCTCATCGAAACGCTCGTCGAGCTCGGTGCCGAAGTTCGCTGGTCCAGCTGCAACATCTTCTCAACTCAGGACCACGCCGCTGCCGCCGTTGCCGCTGCCGGTGTCCCCGTGTTCGCCTGGAAGGGTATGAACAACGAAGAGTTTGACTGGTGCATCGAGCAGACCATCTTCTTTGAAGACGGCAAGCCGCTGAACCTGATTCTGGACGACGGCGGTGACCTGACCGCCATGGTGCTCAACAAGTACCCAGAACTGGTTGAAGGCATTAAGGGCATCACCGAAGAAACGACGACCGGTGTGCATCGCCTGCACCAGCTGCATGCTGCTGGCAAGCTCGGCCTGCCCGCCATCAACGTCAATGATTCGGTGACGAAGAGCAAGTTTGACAACCTCTACGGCTGCCGTGAGTCGCTGGCCGACGGCATCAAGCGAGCCACAGACATCATGATCGCCGGCAAGGTGGTTGTCGTCTGCGGCTTTGGCGATGTGGGCAAGGGTTGTGCCGACGCGATGAAGGGTCTCGGAGCCCGCGTGATCATCACGGAAGTCGACCCCATCTGTGCACTGCAGGCCTCCATGCAGGGCTACCAGATCACCACGATGGAAGAAGCCGCTCCGCTGGGCGACATCTTCGTCACCACCACCGGCTGCTGTGACATCATTGTTGGCCCTCACATGGACGCGATGAAGCACAACGCCATCGTGTGCAACATTGGTCACTTCGATGACGAAATCGATGTCGCCTACCTGAACGGCCGCAAGGACATCACGAAGCTGCGGATCAAGAAGGACTCCGATGTCGGCGGACCAGTCGACAAGTACACTTACCCCGATGGCAAGTCCCTGCTGGTTCTGGCTGAAGGCCGCCTCGTGAACCTGGGCTGCGCGACCGGTCACCCTTCGTTCGTGATGTCTAACAGCTTCACCAACCAGGTGATGGGACAGCTGGAACTGTGGGAACGTG
>JAGQPW010000047.1:1728-19613 GCA_020426515.1 Planctomycetaceae bacterium
GCGACCGGTCACCCTTCGTTCGTGATGTCTAACAGCTTCACCAACCAGGTGATGGGACAGCTGGAACTGTGGGAACGTGGAGAAGAGTACGCCAACGGCGTGCACGTTCTGCCCAAGCACCTCGACGAAGAAGTCGCCCGTCTGCACCTGGAGAAGCTCGGCGTCAAGCTGACCACGCTCACGAAGAAGCAGGCCGACTACATCGGCGTGCCAGTGGAAGGCCCCTACAAGCCTGAGTACTATCGGTACTAGGCCGAACCGCATCTCTTGCGAAGGGAGATGCATTCGATTGAAAGACCAGAACCTCGAACTCCGCGTGAGTTCGAGGTTCTTTTTGTTTTCCGGATCAGCGTCGGGACGTTACGCAGCGAGGTAGGGACAAGTCCTGATTGTGAAGATTGGGGTGCAGCACGATTGCCCGGGTGGCCCCGGTTGCTCTGCAACCGCTGGGGGCCGGTAGGCCATGGAGGTTAACCTCCCAAGCCAGGTGTCCGAAACTTCTTCGAATGGACCGACGCCGAATTTGCGATGACGCGCTGTACACGCATTTTGTGACGTTTTCCGTGACTCGCCGTCGCCAGTTGCTGGACCATGATTATGCGAAACGCATTCTGCTGGGCGTACTGAATACTCAACTGGAGTCGTTCTCTGCAACCTGCGTTGGCTTTGTCGTGATGCCCAAGCATGTCCACGCCCTGATCTAGATTCCCGCCACGGGGCAACTGTCACGCTTCATGCACGGCTGGAAACGCATGAGCAGTTTTCTGATTCGCCAGTGGTATCGCGAACAGGCTCCCCACTATTGTCGTGAGTTTGGTGAAGGCGACAGGTTGTGGAATCCCAAATACTATGCGTTTGAAATCTACTCTCAGCCCAAGCTGGAGGAGAAACTCGACTACATGCACAAGAACCCCGTGCAGCGGGGACTGGTTTCCCGACCGGAAGACTGGAAGTGGAGTTCGGCCCGCTGGTATCTTCAGCAGAGGCCCGTGGGTGTGCCGCTGGCCTGGGTGCAGTAGCTGGGGATGCCCCGCTGTCGGGAGAAACCTCCATGGCCTACCGGCCCGCAACGGTTGCGGAGCAACCGGGGCCACCCTGCGGGATCGCCCAATTTGGCATCCATTTGCAAACGCACCATGGTGACCTCCGGTTCAACCCATCGTTATCCGTTGAGTCAGGCAGGAACGTGTCAATAGCCGGCCGTTAGTCCCTGGATTCTCTGGATCTCCGAGTGGAAATTGCGCACTTCCTCATCGCTGCTGCAGACGGGGCGTTCCATGAGCTTGTCGAAGTCCTGCTTTAGTCTTGTCTGAAGATCCGGCGGACACCGCTCAATTGCGCCCGGCAATACGTTCGCGGCAGTTTCCCTAGCGAGTGTGCCCGCAATGGCCGGTGGAATATCAGGTGTCGTCAAGATTAGCTCGTGAGTTTGTGGATCAAAGGTTGCTTCGCAAACAGGGCTTACGGTAAGCCTTAACGGTTAATCTCGCCGTGCACACGACAGAAAGCACGATTGACTTTAGTCGGATAACGTTGCGGGTGAGCGGAAATCGCTGTTGCGCATGGCCTATAGGATACGCGGTCGCGCTTTTCCGCTCCACCCGCTTGTTCTCCGCGAACTACCAACTGCGGGAGTTGGGACGTGGACACGGAATCGGGGGATCCCCGGTCCAATAAACGTTGCGGGAGCTCAGCCGCACCGTTCTTCAGTTCACCAGCAAGCGAAGAACTACTGACAGACAGAAGTCGGCTTCTGTCTATCACGGCCAATCCCACGGGGATTTCTGGGGCAAGGCAGATGCGCGTGGTGTTCATGCATACTGACTGGGCCTGTTGGATTTTGCAACAGTGCCCGTGACGTGCGTCGTGACGCACAGGCCTGAATGACTTCCAATGGCCCACAAACGACAACAGCCCGCCATGAAAGGCGGGCTGTTGCGATACTTTTGACTTCGTCCGAGAATCAGGCGTTGGTTTCTGATTCCCAGGACTTCGCACGACGTTCACGCAGGCGGGTGGCCTTACCAATGCGGTCACGCAGGTAGAACAGCTTGGCCCGACGGACGCGAGCGTGACGCTTCACGACGACATCGGCGACCTTGGGAGAGTTGAAGGGGAACGTACGTTCCACACCTTCACCAGCGACGATTCGGCGGACCTTGAACATTTCGTTCAATCCACCCCCACGCATCGCAATGACGACGCCGGAGAAGATCTGAATCCGTTCTTTGTTGCCTTCGAGAATCCGTGTGTGGACATCAACAGTATCCCCAACGGCGAAATTCAGCTTCTTCTCACGCAAACTGGACTTCTCGGCCAGATCGAGCAGTTTGTGACGCATGGTTCCCTCCTCGGGAGTTCAATTCGAATTGTCGCGAGAGGTGCCTGCGGGAGGATGCACGTCGCCGTTATTGGGTTGTTCAAAACGTCCCTGAACCTCCGGGACGCGGAGCCGTCCATTCAGGACGTGGGCTCCACCGTGTTGTTCAGCAGATCCTGACGACGCTCTTTGGTACGCATCAGGCTCTGTTCTTCTCGCCAGGCGGCAATCGCCTGATGGTTTCCACTGAGCAGGACTTCAGGAACTTCCATTCCCTCGTACACGCGTGGCCGCGTGTACTGAGGATATTCCAATCGTCCGGAACAGGAGAATGAATCGTGTCGGGCACTCGCTTCGTCCCCCAGCACGCCGGGAATGAGGCGAATCAGCGCATCAATCATCAGCATGGCGGGAACTTCGCCCCCATTGCAGATGAAATCACCCATCGAAACTTCCAGCGGCCTGAGCCCCTGACTGATTCGATCATCAAAACCTTCGTAGCGGCCACACATCAGCACCAGTCGCTGCTGCTGTGACAACTCCTCCACCAGTGTCTGATCGAAGCGACGCCCTTGAGGCGTCAACATGATCAACTGCCCGGGGGCTTCCCCCTCGGCCTGCACGGCAGAAACACAGTCGTAAATTGGCTCACACCGCAACAACATGCCCGGTCCGCCACCGTATGGGGTGTCGTCCACCGACTTGTGACGGTCTGTCGCCCAGTCCCGAAAGTTCCAGAGCCGGACATCAACAAGACCTGCGTCAATCGCTTTCTTGAGCAGGCTCTGTTCCAGGTATCCGCTAAACAGACCTGGAAACAGTGTCAGAACGTCAAACCTCATGGCCTCGCCACCGGAACTGGGGCTACGTCTGCAAAAGGCTTAGCCTTCGGCAGGTGCTTCTTCGGCAGCCGCTTCCGCACCTTCCGCAGGTGCTTCCTCGGCGGGAGCTTCTTCTTTGACCTTGGGAGCCTGCATCGGAGGCGGTGCCTTGATGCTTCCCCAGTCACCTTCGCGGAATTTGCGGATCAGGACAGCGACTTTTTCCGAAGGCTGAGCGCCCACGGACAGCCAGTGTTCGATGCGATCCATCTGCAACGTCACGCGCTGCGACTTGTCCCGCACCATGGGATCGTACGTGCCAACCTCTTCGATGGCCTTGCCATCACGAGGCTTGCGCTGATCCATGATGCAGATACGGTAGAAGGGACGATGAGTCCGTCCCAATTTCTTCATCCGAATCCGAACTGCCACTGCTTACTCCCAAATCGGCCCGGACCTCTCGGTTTCCGGGCGTGTCCTGATTACCGCTTCCGGCAATGAATCGCCTGCCTCATAGGGGAGGCTATTTCCGCTTGTTCTTCTTGCGTTGCTGCTTCGCCTGCTTGCGTTGCTGCTTCTTCTTATCACGGGCTTCATCGCGATCCATCGGGCCGCGTTTGCTCCGTAGTTTTTCCTTCTGGAACTGAGCCCCGGGATTCATCATGGTGGATTGCATGCCTTGTGCAGCACGCATCCGTTCCATCATGCCCATTCCGGCCATTTCCTTCATCATGCCTGCCATGCCTTTGAATTGCTTCAGCAGGTCATTCAGTTCAGCGGGATCGGTACCGCTGCCGCGCGCAATGCGATTTCGGCGCGAACGGTCAATTCTGTCAGGATTTTGGCGTTCGTCAAGCGTCATCGACTGGATCATTGCCTTGATCCGCTTGACATCCTTGTCCGGGTCCATCCCATCCATCGCATCCAGAGCCCCGGCGAGCTGTCCCATTCCTGGGATCAATTTCAGTAAACTCTTCATGGAACCCATCTTCTGGATTTGTTCCATGGACCGCAGGAAGTCGTCCAGCGTAAATTTGCCTTCCGACATTCGCTGCTGCTGCCGGGCCATTTCTTCCTGGTCCAGAACGGTACTCGCCCGTTCCAGAAGGGATGCCAGATCGCCTTGTCCGATCAGACGTTGCGCCATGCGGTCGGGATGGAACGGCTCCAGCCGGTCCATTTGCTCGCCAACGCCGATGAATTTGATCGGGACGCCGGTGACCGCTTTGACGGAAATCGCGGCCCCACCGCGAGTGTCCCCATCGAGCTTGGTCAGGATCACGCCATCCAGTTCGAGTGCGTCGTTGAACGCCTTCGCACTGTTGACCGCATCCTGCCCGGTCATGGCATCGCAAACCAGCAATACCTGATGCGGCATCAGTTTATTGTCGATCTCGATCAGCTCTTTCATCAGGCTGTCGTCGATATGCAATCGACCGGCCGTATCGAGAATCAGCACATCGCATTCGTGAGCCCGGGCCTCTTTTCGGGCATTCTGGCAAACCTGAACAGGCGTGCTCTTCCCGGGGTCTTCCGCGTGGACGGGAACGCCAATCTGTTCGCCGATGACCTTCAACTGTTCAATCGCCGCAGGCCGCTGAAGGTCGGCTGCCACCAGCATTGGCTTATGGCCCTGAGCCTTGAGCATGCGGGCCAGCTTTCCGCAGGTGGTGGTCTTACCAGCCCCCTGCAGCCCGCACATCATGATAGTGGCGACTTCGCCACGGCGAATGGCAATGGAGTGATCGACTGGCCCCATAAGGTCGATCAGTTCGTTGTAAACGATACCAACGATCTGTTCGCCGGGCTTCAGCGACTTCAAGACCTGGTCGCCCACCGCGCGATCGGTGACCCGCTTGCAGAAGTCGCGGGCCACGTCGTAGTTGACGTCCGCCTCCAGCAGAGCCTGACGGACCTTGGCCATCCCCTCGCGGATATTGGATTCCGTCAGTTTCCCCCGCATCATGTTGCCGAGGGAATCGGTGAGGTTCTTGGTAATGGACTCGAACATGGCAGCTGTCTTCGGCGATAAACCGTGATTTCAGGGAACAGTGACCACTCAGGAGGGCCAAACCCAGCAGTTTATCGCCCCGCGTGAGAAATACCACGTTGAATCGTGGTTCGCCGCTACAGGTTAGGGAATTGCCCCGCGAACCGCACTCAACGCACAACCGGAGCGGGCGCCGCATAGTAGGGAACGGGATACGGAACACCCAGCGGGTACATTCCCGGGGGAGGTGGATAAGCCATTGCCGGGTAGGGCTGCACGGGGTAGACCGCTGCAGGAACCGCACTGTTTCGCGGGACGTAGCCGTTCGGAATCGCCGGATTCGGCGGCATCACCTGCGGAGGCTGAGCCTGAATTCGCAACCACGAAGCGTAACTGCGACTCTTGGCAATCTGAGCTTCTGAGCGTTGCTGGGAAAAACCTGGTGGGCGGGCGTCAACCTGCGGACCAAGATGCGAGTCGGGAAAAGGGTCCTGAGTTTGCGACAACTGGCGAGACGCTTCCGGATGTTCCACCTGCAAATTGGGATACCGCGTCGTCCAGGGACAGCCACTCAGCAGCGCACACCCGACCAGCAGGCAGGTCACGTGGAACGTGCTGCAGGCAAAAGACTGCGGGTGACTGTTGAGTGCCATGGTCCAACCGGCAAAACTTGCGAGTCCGGCTTCTACCAGATTCCCGCGAAGCAGGACCAGAGGAGTTCCGCGCCCTGCCGAAGGAAGATTCATCGCAAAAACAACGGCGAAGTCGCATGCAATCTTGGCAGACATGCCTACAATGCAAGCAGGGAACCCCACTTGGAAGTCCGAGTCATGGTACCGCTTGCCTCGCGCGACACCTGACCCGCAGTCGCATCCTACTGTGCAGTTAAATATGGCATAATTCGCCTGCCTAAACCACAGTCGCGGCTTGAACCTGACTAATAATGATGAATATCGAGTCTGACTTCGCTCCGCTCCCGGACATGATTGGCAGCAGTGAGCGCATGCGTCAGGTGTACCAGCTCACCCGGCGGGTCGCTCATAGTACGGCGACTGTGCTGCTGCTCGGGGAAACCGGGACTGGTAAAGAACTGATCGCTAAGGCAATCCATGAATTCAGCCCCCGCTTTACCGGTCCATTTATCCGCGTGAATTGCGGTGCACTGAGTGAAAGCCTGCTGGAAAGTGAACTCTTCGGACACGTTCGCGGAGCGTTTACCAACGCCGTGGAAAATCGGACCGGTCGTTTTGAGGCCGCCCATGGGGGCACCATTTTCCTGGATGAAATCAACTCCGTCAGCCCCACGGTTCAGGTCAAACTGCTGCGTGTCCTGCAGGAGCACGAGTTCGAACGTGTCGGGGATACCCGCACCATCAGTGTCGACTGCCGCATCATCGCGGCCACCAATCGAGACCTGATGGAACTCGCCAACAAGGGGACATTTCGAGAGGACCTGTTCTATCGACTCAACGTCCTGCCGGTCTTTCTGCCAGCACTGCGTGAGCGGCGAGACGATGTCCCGGAACTGGTGGAGTTTTTCCTTAAGCGATATGCCAAGGAAAACAGTCGTGTAATCCGCTCTGTCAGCAGCGAGGCCATGGCCTTCCTTAAGGCCTATGCCTGGCCGGGAAACGTTCGCGAACTCCAAAACTACATCGAACGGGCCGTGGTTCTGGCCGATGGTCCCGAATTGACAGCCGACCTGCTGCCGCCTCACGTGCGTGGAGCGGCGCCCGTGCGTCTTGGTCGACTCGACCGCACAGAGCTTGAAACGATGTGCGCTGAACTCGTCAGCCGCACGCTCGATGAACGCTCCGGCGAAGAAGATGCACACGCGAGTGTGATGAATTTTGTTGAGCGAGAACTGTTACTGCAGGTCCTTCGCAGCTGCCAGGGAACCCAAACCCGAACGGCAACCAGACTCGGCATCAACCGCAACACGCTCCACAAGAAGATTGAAGACTACGGCCTGCAGGACGAAGCCCGATAGAATCACCAGGCACGCGTTCCGGCCATTGCTTCCTCGTCTCAACGCTAAAACGGGTGCTACATCCAGAGGGATGCAGCACCCATCTCCAATTTCAAATGGCCGGACTGCACTTGCAGCTATTCGGCGGTCGGCAGGATAACGCTGTCGATAATGTGAATCACGCCGTTGGAACAGGCGATATCCGTCTTCACAACCGTGGCCCCATCGATCTGCACTTTGCCGTCCACCACCTTAATGGTGACGCTCTTCCCGTTGACAGTCTCCGCACTGGACAACTTCACCACATCGGAAGCCATCACCTTACCGGGCACCACATGGTAGGTCAGGATCGCCACCAACTGGTCCTTGTTTTCAGGCTTCAGCAACGATTCCAGTGTCTCCTTGGGAAGCTTGGCGAAGGCTTCATCAGTCGGGGCAAACACCGTAAAGGGCCCCTTCCCCTGCAAAACGCCCACCAGATCGCCGGCCTTCAGCGCCGCGGCGAGCGTGTTGAAGGCCCCCGCATCGACCGCCGTAGCCACAATATCCTTGTGCTTGCCTGCTGTACACTTGTCAGCGGCTGACGCAAACGTCGCCAGACCAGCAACCAGCGCCATTGCCATTCCCAAAGTCCTCGGAAAACTCAGCATCACTCACTCCTTGCGATTATCGACTCAGACCGTGAACGCCGAATCCCCACTGAAATTCGTTCAAATCGTTCACCCTCTCATCAGACCGCAACGGAAGACGAGCTTTAACGCACCTTTCGAGATTTTTTCCTGAACCTCAGCATTCAGCCAGAATGACACATGGTTGTGTGCATCTGCGAAGCAGTTCTCAAGACCCGAGGAATACGGGATCGCGGCGGCCGACGGAGTGCCTGTGCCGCTGGTGCCGTTCTCGCACGCCGCCAGCGTCACCGATTCGACCGACTATCGCTCAATCGCTGGCCAGCAGACGCGACCTGCAACGACGGCACCGTCCATTCCGGCAATCTCAACATTCGCCCCCGGTGCCGCCTGCCTCACCTTGAGCACGCCAAGCGCCACGGTGTCGCCGAACGATGCGGACTTCGCTA
This sequence comes from Planctomycetaceae bacterium, assembly GCA_020426515.1. Taxonomy (GTDB): domain Bacteria; phylum Planctomycetota; class Planctomycetia; order Planctomycetales; family Planctomycetaceae; genus JACKHO01. The sequence goes on from JAGQPW010000047.1 coordinate 9,907, forward strand.
CGGATGTCAGTGCCCCAATTGTCGTTTCGCCACTGCGAACCTCCGCTCCTACGGCGATGGCTGGATGTCCCTCGATCTGAATCGCACGCAGTTCACGGTTGGTATGGCCCATGGCATCCAATCGAGCAATTGGCTCCTGTCCGAGGTAGCAACCTTTCTTGAAATTGATCGCCTGGTCGGTCCGCGCCGATTCCTGGGCGATGTGGTCGTCGGAGAGGTCACGGCCATACCATGGGAAGCCCGCCTCGATCCGCATCAGCTCAAAGACCACCTCATCAACCTGCACCAGGCCTGCCTGCTGCAGGGATTGCCCAACATCACCTGCTGTGTCACGCGAGAACAGCAGGAGCCAGGCCGGGATATTGAACAGATCAACGCAGGCCGCCGTGACTTCACCTGCCGGGACGGATTGGGTCTGCAGTGTGTTGAGTTCTGCCGGAACTGTGATCGCTGCCGCAGGAATAGCTGCGGCAACCTGCGGTCCCAGCAGACAGACAGCGGCCCGCTCTGTGGAGACATCGCGAATCTCCGCCTCCAGCCCCAGCAGGTACATCTGCAAATGTCGCAGCAATCCTGCTGCCGCGTCGGGCACGGTCAACAGCGTCAGCCGCTCGGGCTCATTGAACACGACCAGATGCCCGAGGAGACGCCCCTTGACATTGGTCACGAATGCCTCCCGCACGCTGTTCTCGGGCATCCCTTTGATGTCCTGTGTACAGAAGCTGTGCAGAAACCGCTGCCGATCGGGACCGGTGATTTCGAGCAGCGTCCAGTCTGTCAGCGGACAGCAGGCGGCGGCATTTCGGGCGGCAGTTTCCTGTTGAGCCAGGTCAGTCATTCCAGGTATTCCAGTCAGTCGTGTTCGCGTCGCAGTGATGGTCGCATCACTGTAATCAGTGTCCAGTGATTCCAAAGCAGAACGGATCAGCCGGGTCGAGCAGCAACGTCGCCTCGCCCGTCACCCAGGCCGAACCTGTGATGCGCGGGATGACCCGTGTGCCGTCAAGACGCACCTGTCCTTCAAACAGGCTTCCTACGATACTCTCCTGCCGCCAGATTTCGCCCGGCTGCAATTTCCCGGCGGCGTACAGGCAGGCCAGTTTGGCGCTCGTTCCTGTTCCACAAGGTGAGCGATCGTACGCTTTTCCTGGGCACAGGACAAAATTGCGGCTGTGATGTTGCGGGTCAAGAGGCGGGCCAAAGAGTTCGATGTGATCGATCTCGCCTCCGTCCGTCCCTGTCAGTCCGGCATTTCCGAGAGCCTGCCGAATGGCCCATGTAAACTGCGTCAGTTCTTCGACTCGATCGAGCCGCAATGGCTGATCGTGGTCGCTGACCAGATAGAACCAGTTGCCGCCCCACGCAATATCTCCCGTCACGGGACCGTATCCCGGAACGTCAACAGTGACTGCGGCAGCATGTCGGTACGAAGGGACGTTTTCAAACGTCACGCGCCCGTCACCGTGGTACTCAAATCCAACGGTACCAACCGGCGTTTCCAGCTGGGAATGACCTTCAGTAATCCGACCGAGATGGGCCAGAGCAGCAACAACACCAATGGTGCCGTGCCCGCACATATTCAGCATGCCCACATTATTAAAGAAGATGACGCCTGCCACATGGGACGGATCAACTGGTGGACAGATCATCGCTCCCACCATGACATCCGACCCGCGAGGCTCATTCACCACAGCCGACCGAATGTGATCGAACTCGTGCCGAAATCGCTCTCGCCGCTCTGCCAGACTGCCAATCCCCAGGTCCGGTCCACCCGCCACAATGACTCGTGTCGGTTCGCCCCCGGTATGGGTATCAATCACCTGAAGTCGCTGAATCGAGTGCATGTGAGGCGAATGGGGAAACGGTGCTTCTGACCGGGGCATGCCGTATGCCAAGGTTCCGTAGTCTATCGCATTCCTTCCCGAGTTGGGGATCTCAGGCGAGGACTTTCGCTGAACCATCGATCCATCCGCCACGGCGAGTCCTGAAACGACGAACCCCGCTGACTCGCAGTTTGCCGCTTTAAGACCTATCCTCACCGGCTCAAGAATACCTTCTTTTCGACACCTGCGAAGGAGCCGGCGGTGACTGCTCAATCGACTGTGGAACATGTTCTGGTTGTCCCCACGTTGCTGTTCCACGAAGTGGGGCACTTCCAGGGGTTCACAGACAATACCGCTCCCTATTTGGATACGCTCTTTGATCCGAACTACGTCAGCTATCGCCCGCGAAACGAAGTCGAAGAAGATCCCAGCTTCAAACAGCTGATCCCGTACTGCATTTTCCGGCACGACGGACGCATCTTTTACTACACGCGTGGCAAGGGGGCGGGAGAGTCCCGACTGCACAGCAAAAAGTCGATTGGCATTGGCGGCCACATCTCATCGGAGGACCAGGCCAGCGGGACTTCGGTGTACCGGGAAGCCATGTGGCGGGAAATTGGAGAGGAAGTGTTTCTGGAGACAGAGTTTAAGGAGAGTTGCGTCGGACTCATCAACGATGACTTGACCGACGTGGGCCGCGTTCATTTGGGCGTAGTTCACATTTTTGATCTGGATCAGCCGAAAGTTCGGCCACGTGAAGAGTCGATCATAGAGTCAGGATTTGCAGAACCGTTACAACTGGCCCAGTCTCGGGACCAGTTCGAAACGTGGTCACAGATCTGCCTGGATTACCTCACCGGACAGCCCTGACGCTTCCGGGAGAGGAGCATCACCCACCGGCCCATCAGGGCCATCGGCTGATCAGACACAGCCATTTGTGACAAAGGAGTGTCCAACGATGAATCTCTCTCGACGCCAATGGATTGCCACCGGAGCCCTGGCTGGTGTGGCAGCAGCAGTTTCACCCCTGCAGGCTCAGAGTCCCGTTCCTGGTCGCGTTACCGAAGAACAGCTCGGCCAGCTGATTGAAACCCTGGGCCTGAAGCCCGACAAAAAGGAACAGCGATACGACTTCGCATTCATCGCTCCGCTGGAAGACCAGCAGTGGGAACTGTCGATGTCCGCAGTCCTGAGCCAGGATCAGGAAACCGTGTGGATCATGGCCTGGCTGGATGAACTCCCCAAGTCATCCGCCGAAGTGCCTCGCACCGCCCTGTTGCGGTTGCTGGCCGAGAATGACCGGATTGGGGGGGGCAAGTTCTTCGCCTACGTTCCGGCCAACCGTCGGTTCGTGCTGCAGCGGGTCATTCCCAACGAGAATCTGACCTCTGCCAAGCTGCGCGTCGAACTGCAGGATCTGGGCAGCAGCGTCATTGGATCCTACGGTGTGTGGTCTGTGGCCAGCTGGAATCCCGCTGGTGCACCTCCGGCACCGACCGGTGGGACCGCGACTGCTCCTGCTTCGAACGAAGTGCGTTCCGCCGTGAACGATCCGAAGTTTGAACAGCCAGTCCGCCGCTAATACAATTCAATGCCCGCAGGCGACGACCTGCGGGTGCACTTCCGGGGGCGATCTCCGAGCAGAAGCCGTAATCCACCGGGTACAGGTCCCACGACCTTGACCCTTCGGATTACGGCTTTTGGCATTGATGCACTGCACGTGCTCCATCGCATCCAGTCTGCCCCTCGTTTGCACTTCGTGCTGGTATGATGCACACACCGCAGGATGCTCACACATGCAGCAGCGCTGAATTGAAAAGCACGTGCTGTTCCGCTAGTTTTGCTGGACGTTGAAATCAACATCTGGTGTCAAGCGGAGTTACAACATGGGGCGTCCCGTTACGCTGTTTACTGGTCAGTGGGCCGATCTGAAGCTGGAAGACCTGTGCAAGAAGGCTCGTAGCTTTGGCTACGATGGACTGGAACTCGCCTGCTGGGGAGACCACTTCGAAGTCGACAAGGCTTTGTCAGACGATACCTACTGTGCCCGCAAACGCGACCTTCTGGAACGACACGACCTGAAGCTGTTCGCCATTTCCAATCACCTTGTGGGACAGGCCGTCTGCGACAATATTGATGGACGTCACAAGCAGATTGTCCCCGAGTACGTTTGGGGAGACGGTGATCCGGAAGGGGTCAACCAACGGGCCGCTGAGGAAATGAAGGCCACCGCTCGTGCCGCCCAGAAACTGGGCGTCAGCGTCGTCAACGGATTCACCGGATCGAGCATCTGGCCGCTCCTGTACGATTTCCCGCCTGCCCTGCCCGGCACCATCGACGGCGGCTTTAAGCAGTTCGCCGACCGCTGGAATCCGATTCTGGATGTCTTCCAGGAATGCGGCGTGCGGTTCGCGCTCGAAGTGCATCCCACGGAAATTGCCTTCGACATCTACTCTGCCCGTATGGCGCTGAATGCAATCGACAACCGTGAAGAGTTCGGTTTCAACTTCGATCCTTCGCATCTGATCTGGCAGGGAGTCGATCCGGCTGAATTCATTCGCGAGTTTCCGGACCGCATTTACCACGTCCACATGAAGGATGCGGCCACCACCCTGAATGGGCGGACCGGCATTCTCGCCAGCCACCTGCGCTTCGGCGATCCCCGCCGCGGTTGGGACTTCCGCAGCGTGGGACGTGGCGGCGTCCGTTTCGAGGAGATCATTCGCGCTCTCAATTCGGTCGGTTATCCGCACGACATGCCTCTCTCTGTGGAGTGGGAAGACATGGGGATGGACCGTGAAGTTGGAGCAGCCGAAGCGGCTCAATATGTGAAGAACATCGACTTCCAACCTTCAAACATCGTGTTCGATGCAGCCTTTGCTGAGTAATCGTTCGTCTGTTCTGAAGTCGCTCTGGCTTTGCCAGAGCACCGACTGTTGATCATGCACCGCACTGGGTGTCCCGCGAAGGGCACCCAGTCTGCATATCAGCCCCACATTTTCCAGCATCGATTCAGACACCCACAGCCAACAGCTGTCCTACCCTCATCAGCACCATGCGCGCGATCTGCCTGCAGGAACCCAAGCATTTCGAATATGTCGACATCCCAGAACCGACATCGCCGGGTCCGGGACAGGCGCTCGTTCGCACCCATGTGATGGGAATCTGCGGGACGGATACGGGCGGCTATCTCGGGAAAATGCCCTTTTTTCGCTATCCCCGTATCCCCGGCCACGAACTGGGCGTAGAGGTGCTCGAAGTCGGCAGCGACGTCACCAACGTGACTGCGGGCGATCGGTGCAGCATCGAGCCGTACATGAACTGCGGAACCTGCTTCGCCTGCCGTCGTGGAAGGGGCAACTGCTGCGAGAACTTGAACGTCATCGGAGTCATGGTCGATGGCGGACTGTGCGACCGTTTTCTGATTCGGGCGGACAAGCTGCACCCTTCCTCGCAGTTGAGCTTCGAGCAACTCGCACTCGTCGAGACGCTGGCCATCGGCTGCCACGCCTGCGATCGAGGCAACTCACAACCCGATGACAAGGTGCTCATCATTGGGGCCGGGCCGATTGGCCTGGCGACCCTCGAATTTGTCCGATTGACCGGGGCTGAAATCACCGTCATGGACATGCAACTCAGTCGCCTGCAGTTCTGCCAGCAGGTGTACGGCGTCCCGCATGTCATCGAAGCCCATGGCGACGATTCCGATCTGGAACAGGTCCTCAAGGTCACCGCAGGCGACAAGTACGCCGTTGTGATTGATGCCACGGGCCACAACAAATCCATGTCCAGCGCACTGCGGTACGTGGCCCATTCCGGAGCGATTGTGTACGTGGGAATCACGACGCAGGAGGTCTCGTTCCCACATCCCGTTCTGCACCGTCCGGAAATCACCATGATGGGGTCCCGCAATGCGCTCCCCAGAGACTTTGGCCGCATCATTCGACTGATCGAAGAAGGGGTGATCGACACACAGCCCTGGATCACGCACCGGACAACATTTGACCGAATGGTGGACGACTTCGAGTCCTTCACACGCCCCGAAACCGGCGTGATCAAAGCGATTGTTCAATGCCAGCCGCCCGGCCGATAACCCCCGCCGGAAGTCCCATCCAGCATCTTATTCGACGGCGATTTTATTGAGCCCCAAATGGGCAAGACATCAATACTTCCGCATGGATTGAAGTCGAAAAATCTCGGTGAAGAACTGATGAGATATCTGGACAGGAGGGTTTTGACTCCGTTTAATCCAGATGTCGGCGTGAACAGCCGATGAATAGCGAGTGGAACCACTCCGATGGCGTTTCCCGAACAGCACATCGATGTGAGCCAAATTAAACAGGCCTCACATCTCTTCGTGTCTCGGTTTTCCCGAATACGGAAATGCCCATCACCCCGCCCTCCATCGCTGGAGTTCAATGGCTGTGACTGACCAACCTCAGTTGTTGCTTTTTGGCGCAGGCCGCGCTGATCTGGCTCAGTTTGCAGCTTCGCTGGGCAGTTCGGTCTCAGTACTGACCGCTCAGTCGCTGGACGACGCCCTGTTGATGGTCCGCAACAACGAAGTCGACGGTGTCTGCGTTCTCGCCGGTTCTGAAACCCCGTCCGAGCTGCTGCTCGAAATGGGGGGAATCCTTCGGGAACTGCCTGATGGATTGTTGATTCTCGACAGTCGTGGCGAAGTCCTGTGGGCCAGCGATCAAGCCCACCGTGTTCTCGATACCCAACGCAACCTGATCGGTCAGTCGCTGTTCGATGCCCTTGGCCCCACCGTGGTCATGGGCCCGGAGTACAGCCCCATCAACCGCGTCCTGCTGGATGTGGAAACGGTCCGCACGCTGCTGAAGACGGGCGAACGAAACTATCTGGAACTGACGATCAGCCCCGTCGTCCCCAGTGGCAGCCGGTCCCCCAAATGGCTGCTGGCCTCGATTCGGGATGCATCGGCCGAGACGCTGCTGCATCAGAAGCAGAATGCCATCATTCAGGCCGGTCTGGAATTGTCCGACCTGCAGCCTCAGGACATTGTCGACCTGTCTCAGGAAGACCGCGTCGAACTGCTGAAGTCCCGGCTGCTGCACTACACGCAGGACATTCTGGAATACGACAACGTCGAGATCCGGCTGATTGAGCCCAACACCGAACGTCTCATTCCACTGGTCGCCCTGGGAGTCAGCCCCGTGGCCGCTCGCCGCGAACTGGCAGCCAAGATCACCGGCAACGGTGTGACCGGTTATGTGGCAGCCACCGGACGCAGTTACCTGTGCGCGGACACCGCCGAGGACGAGCTCTACCTCACCGGAGTGGAAGGAGCCCGCAGCTCGCTAACCGTCCCCCTGCTGCTGCACGACGAAGTGATGGGAACCTTCAATGTCGAGTCGGCCCGCCCCGGGGCCTTCACCCAGCGCGACCTGCAGTACCTGGAACTGTTTTGTCGCGAAGTGGCCGTCGCCCTGAATACGCTCAGTCTGCTCAAAGTGGAGAAGGCATCCGCCGTGCTGGAAGGGACCCGCAAGCTGCTCTGCGAAGTGGCTGAACCGGTCGATTCCGTCCTGAACGATGCGGTCAGCCTGCTCAGTCGATTCCAGACACACGACGAAGACACATCCCGCAAGCTGCGACAGATCCTGCACCACACACGACTCGTCCGCGACCGCATCCGTGAAGTCGGCGATGCCTTGTCGGCCGGCTGCGGCATTGGCAGTGACCAGCAGGAGGTTCATCCACTGCTGCGGTCCAAGCGAATTCTTGTCGTCGACACAGAGAACGAAGTTCTCAGCGAAGCGCACCGACTGCTTTCCCCATTCGGCTGCATCATCGAGACGGCCCACTCAGGGGAAGAGGCCCTGCAGATGGCATCGTGCCTGCACTATGATGTCCTGCTGGCCGATATCCGCCTGCCCGACCTGAAAGGCTTCTCAATCTACAGCAAGATTCGGGAAGCACACGAGCATCTGCCCATCGTGCTGATGACCGAGTTCGGCTACGACGGCGGTCACACGCTGGTCAAAGCCCGCAACGCCGGGATGAAACGGGCTGTCTTCAAGCCCTTCAAGCCTCACCTGCTGATCGGCGCCATCGAAGAACACCTGCGACCGGCCTCGTAGCTTCACTACGGTATTGCAGTCGCGTTGGTATGAAAATTGCCAATCAAGATGACATTTGGGGAAACATGTGGGGTAACTGATTCGTTCAGTTGACATTGGGAGCCTGCGCAGTTTCTAATCCTGAAGACTCGAGACGGTGACGGAAAGGGATTCCCCTTCACGTCCGGACTTGTTCCGGCATTCGCTCTGCGAATGCATGTCAATTATCGATCTCCATGCGGAGTGTTTACCCCGCCGAGAGATAACACCGTCGATCAACACCCTGGATCCTGGAGGATATCGATGAAGAACCTGAAGTTCGTTTGTGCAGGTGCTGCACTGGCTGCCATGATGTTCGCGGCTGCACCTCAGGCACAGGCCCGTCCGCAGTACCTGAAGGCCTTCTCGGCCAAGTACGCGAATCTGGCTGATGCTGCTGGCGAAAAGAAGTGCGGTGTCTGCCACGGTGAAGGCGGCAAGAACAAGAAGACCGTCAGCGACTACGGCAAGGCTCTGGGCGCTGCCCTGGGTGCCAAGAACGTCAAGTCGGCTGATGACATCAGCGCTGCCCTCACGACAGCTGAAGCTGGCGATGCTGGCGGCGGAAAGACTTGGAAGCAAGTCCTGGCCGAAGGCCTGCCACCAGCCGCTGAATAAGCACATCGTCGTCACCAAGACGACATTGTGACACCACATTGATCACGGAGCACCTCTCACGGGGTGCTCCGTTTTTTTGTGCCCCAATGTTTTTTGTACCCGAACCTTGTGAAAAAGTTTCACGGCTCCCGCGTCCGAGCAACACCGGCGCAGTTCACTCGGGGATGACATCGATGGAAACGAACCCGTTCCGCTCAATCTGCTCCCCCAGCATGACCGGAATCGTCGCTTGCTGATGCGGTCCCGCCAGACACACCGTGTGGAACTCACCGCGCTCTCCACAGGGATCCACGCTGGCGGGCAGGTCGGCCAGCAGTGATTCATCGAAGGCACGTCCAACAAACTCTGGCGATAGCTGCTGTGAATCAACGCAGGTCAACGTCGCCTGCAGTCCGGCAGCCAGCATCTCCTGAGCCAGCGCCGCTGTTCCCTGCTCACCACACCAGATGGGGAACAGAGGCTCAATACCGGTTCCGGCCAGTTGCCTGATGCGGTAGTCGCGAATCTCTTCCAGAAAGAGATCGCCGAACGCGAAGTGTGTCACTCCCGAATCGACAGCCTGCTCAATCAGTTGCCGCATACAAACTTCATAGATCTCGTTGGAGCAGGGCCATGGCAGAGGAACCGGCCAGAGTGGCAAGCCAATGGCCGCCGCCTGCAGGTCGACCAGTTCGCGGCGGACCGCATGCATGGCGACACGATCCACGGCACTGTTGAATGTGGTGACGAGTCCCACCAGTTCGATGTCCGCCGACTGCTGCAGAACGTGCAGCATCCACGCGCTGTCCTTGCCGCTGCTCCACGAAACGAGCACTCGCTGCGATGCACTCATGCCTTAGCCTCGGTCGCCGCTTCGCCAACGGGCACCACCGTAGCGGGAGCAAGACCAGCCGGCAGGGGATGATCTTGAGGATGCAGAGCGTGCGCCAGAATTTCCAGGCTGTCCACCAGACGCGGACCGGATCGACTGAAGTAGGCCGATCCATCGACAACATAAACCCGCCCATTGCGAACGCAGCTGAGATCCTGCCAGCCGGGATACGCCCGCAGGATCGGCACATCTTCGAACGTTCGCTCAATGGAAAAGCCGCAACAGGCGATCAGCAGCACTTCGGGATCAGCCGCGAGAATGTCGGCCCAA
>JAGQPW010000047.1:19711-21759 GCA_020426515.1 Planctomycetaceae bacterium
GAAGCGAACAGGCTGCTGCCTTTACCTCTTCTTCGGCCACTGCGCACACATCGCACAATGCCTGTGTGACAATCAAATCCGGCCGCAGTTCCTCCAGTACCGGCATGTTCAACGTGTACAGCGCCGTCTGAGCCTTCAACCGCTCCCGCACCAGGGCATCAATCTCGTGACTCGAAGCATCATGCGGAATGAGCGTCTGCGTCACCTTGGGGAGCGACAACACAGCCGCCGGGTAATCACACTCATGTGTCACTCCGACCAGTTGATCTCGCAATCCGAGCAGGCAAACAATTTCCGTGGCGCTGGGAAGTAAAGAAACAATCCGCATGCCGACTCCTCAACTGGTCGAGACTTATTGAGACACTGGATCGGCAACCGACCGCAATTGTGGAACCCGAGATTCGATCAAGGCCAGTGATCCAAACAGCACTGCAGAGAAGAACAAATCTCCCCCCAGCGTTTGGCCAAAGTACGGGATGGCCAGCGTATAGCATGAAGCCAGACCAGCGAGTGTGTGCTCATAGAATAACACCCAGCTGGCAAAGTTGGTGACGGTGAAAAACACAATCGCCCCCACCATCGCAGAGCCCCCCACAGCCAGCGGTCCACGCCGTCCGTCAAGTCGCCTCCCCAGCCAGACATTGAACAACAGGCACGCGTAGACAGCGGGCATGAGCCAATGCATTCCGATCAACAGATCCCCCGCGAAAATGGCGACCAGCGGCACGAAGATCGACAGCCAGCGAGAGGACAATGTTGCCCCGCTGAACAGGGCCACGGCTCCCAGCGGAGTGAAGTTCCAGGGATGCGGCAGGCAGCGTGATGCGACGGCCAGCACAATCATTCCACACAGCAGCAGCAATCGCGGCCAGCCCGAGTCCACGGGAGCGGGATGGCGGGGGGATGGGGTCATCGGGGTTCCTTCACTGTGACACATGAGTTGTTCGAAGAAGCGCCAACGACTGGCGTAGCGGCGTCCGTCGAGCCATTGAACTTCTGATTCCGGAGAGCACACGATGCATTCACAAGCTGCCGCTGAGCATCCGTCAGGCTCCGCCAGAGGGTAATTTCCTGAACCGTCCGAAAGCAGCCTGTGCACCACGCTTTCGCAGCATTGAGTCGGCACGTTCCAATGCAGGGAGACTCGGCAGAATGACCCGGGTTGTCGATCGAAGCGGGAGACACTGAACTCTTCCGTGAAGCGATCCGGAAGGCTGTCGCAGTCTCGCTGAATAAGTGCAGGCACCAAATCGAAAGGAGCCCGCACAACCAGACTGCAATCGCCTGCCTGAGACCGAGGCATTGTGGCTATCGAGCACAGGCAGGTCTTCTGGCTTTCGGCTCACATCGAGACAGCACACCTTCCCACGAAATACGCAGTGGCTTTGTGCTGGCCCTCGCCAATTACAGCAGCGGTCCTGCGCCGGATTCTCACCGGCTTCCCTTTTCAGCTTCCGAGAATTCCCCGGAAACACCTGTGCATCTGCAGGCTATCGAATCGAGTCGACAGTGTCCATGGGTGTCCCGAACGCGGAGTACCTCACTGACCAGCCTGCGTCGCTGCGGCTTGAGGGGGCAGGAAGTTCACCGAGTCGAGATTCATCAACCCGCCGGCATTGTTCGGATGGGTGAACTTCAGAACCACGTCATGTCGTCCCTGAGTTGCTGGCAACTGCACCGTACGGTCGTACCACTTGTCCCAGGCGCCGTTGACCTCGACTTCCGCGGTTGCCAGCAGCGGCCCATCCGGTTCGTCAAGATGCACCTCAATTGTGCCTCCCGCACCGGCGGATGTGACTTTGAAAGTCAGGCCGCCAACATCGTCCATGCGAATTCCGCGAAACCGCAGCGTATGCCCGGCAGCAACCGCACCGATCATCTTGCCACCACCGGCACCTCCCCCCCCCAGAATCCGCGGGCCCTGAATTTCGTCGGCGTCTTCCGCTTCCACAAGCCGCTGACGCAGGTGAACCGTGGCTGTTGTACTCAGAGGCGGAATCGCTCCGGCCCCCAGGTCGAGATAACTCGCTTCCAGTGTGTAGTAACCA
>JAGQPW010000047.1:21859-36577 GCA_020426515.1 Planctomycetaceae bacterium
GTCGAGCCCTTCAGGACGCGCTGTACCGAGGCCTCCAGTGCCCCGTCTTTGCCACGATACTTGTTTGCAATGTCCAGCAGAGGCGGCCCCACACGTTTCTGATCGACCGCATGGCAATTGAAGCAGTCGCTGCTCTTCATACGTCGCAAGCCCGGCGGTCCGGCGTCAGCTTTTCCAGTGGAATCGCCCGACGACCGCGTCCCCGGACTGAACAGCGCATTCACCGTGACGCGAGTCGGAGAATCGGGATCGAGCAGGTCAAGATCTTCGGCATCGGCGATCTCATCAATGTTGGTGCCGTCTTCCCTGTCCTTGACGATCAACCGGTATTCAATGGGACGGGAGTCATCATAGAAATCCCCTTCCCGAGGCTGATCAAACTGAATGACCGGACGAGAATTGCCGACCAGAATCGGCACCGTCGCAGCGCGAGCCACCCCTTCTGAATCGGTCACGACCAGTTCGGCATTGTAGATGCCCGCGTCCTCGATTGTGATTGTGGCACTGGCATCTTGCGACACCACCTTGGGGGCGGCCTGCGGATCGACGTTGCTGGTCAGTCGCCACACATAGGACAACTTGTCGTTGGCATCTTTGTCGAATGTGCCTTCGCTGGAGAGCGTGACTTCCAGAGGCTGCCGACCAATGTTGTTCTCGGCTTTCGCAACGACAATCGGCGGACGGTTGCCCCGCACGTAGTCGATACGAATCAGTTTCGTGTCGGGATTCTCGCCCCAGGTTTCGCCGTACTCAATCGCGTACAGAACGCCATCGCGACCGAAGGCCATGTCGATTGGACGGACGAAGTTGTATTCCGGCATGAAGGGCTCAATGCTGACGACATCGCCCTTCGCATCGAGATGCACGACTTTGATCCAGTGCCGTGTCCATTCGTAGACAAACAGGCATTTGTCATAGGCGGCCGGGAACCTGGTGGGAGATTTGCTCTCTTTTGGGTAGTGATACACCGGTCCGGCACAGGCCGTGCGCCCCCCCTTCCCCAGTTCGGGAAACTCGGGGGAATCGGCGTAGGGATAATACAGCAGCGCAGGCTGAGCGGGTGGCAGCACGCGAGCTCCTGTGTTGTTGGGTGATTCGTTCACCGGAGCATTCACGTCATATCGAGCGCCGATCTCGCCCGTCTCGAAGTTCACATCGGCGTAGGGGCGGTTATCGGCAATGAAGTAGGGCCAGCCAAAGTTGCCCGCCCGCCGCGCCTGATTGATTTCGTCGTACCCGCGCGGTCCACGAGGGCCATCGTTACTGGCATCGGGGCCAACTTCGCCCCAGTACACGAAGCCGGTTTCGGAATCGACCGTCATCCGCCACGGATTGCGGCAGCCCATGACATAGATCTCCGGTCGTCCCTGCGAGCCATCGGCAGGAAACAGGTTGCCTTCCGGGATCTCGTAGCCCCCTTCCGGAGTCGGGCGAATCCGCAGAATCTTGCCGTTGTAGCTGTTCGTATTGGCCGCAGATTTCTGTGCATCCCAGGGCGAACGCTCGGAACGCTCGTCGATCGGAGCATAGCCCTGAGAGTCACCGTGCGGGTGCGTGTTGTCTCCCGTGGAAATGAACAGTTCCCCACGCGGACCAAAGTGCAGCGACCCGGCATGGTGGCAGCATTCCTTCCGTTGCTCCTCATACTTCAGCAGCACTTTCTCAGATTCCAGATCGAGCTTGCCGTCCTTCAAAGTGAAGCGGCTGATGTGCTGACCCGAAAAGTCCGGCGGGGAATACTGCAGGAAAATCCACTGAGTCTCGGCGAAGTTGGGATCAAGCGCCAGGCCAATTAGCCCGTTTTCCTGAGCTGTGGTGATGGTGACCTCACCAACTTCCGTGATTTCACGCGTTCCGGGGTCGTAGGCCCGCAACCGTCCTTCGAGCTCAATGAAATAAATGGTCCCATCCGGAGCGATGTCCATTTCCATCGGTCGCTTCATCCCGGTCGCCAGAACCGTCACCTCAAACCGATTGGGGTCGAACGATTCGTCAGCTGCTGAAGCCATTCCGCTGATCAACACGAGAAACAGGCCAACGATGACTCGATTTGAAAAGCACATTCGATGCATGATGTCCGGCGGGGTCGAAGGAAATAGAAGGAGCGCCTCGAAGGGCCACATCAGGAGGGAATTCGCCGCAGAGTCTACGGATCAACAATCACAATTCCAAGCGGCCAACCTCTTGTGGTTCCCGCTCAGAACGATCTTTGCATTCTCACGATCTGCAGAAATTCTCGCTGATCCGCGAGCCGTTTCTCGACGTTCAGTCACTAGAGCCCTATGCTCGAACCTGTAGAGGCGGCCTGGTTTCCACGTTCTCCGGCCATGGGAGCAATCAGAACATGCAGCGACTGATCGGAATTGTCCCCCTGGGAATTGGCCTGACTGTCATCACGTTTCTCTGGAGCCAGCCCTTCGGTGGGTTCCATTCACCACCACTCTTCTTTCGCGTATTTGGCAGCTTTGTCGCCCTGTCTTTCGTACTGACAGGCGGCGGACTGTTGTTTGGCAGCATGGCCAATTCCAATGGCCTGTTGGGCATGTTGCATGAAGCACGACGACGACAGCGGGAGCTGGAAGCGGAGTTGCGTGGGGACGACTTCTCAGACTCATCAGTCGATCGGCAGTCGGGAGGATATGCCTGCACCGCCTGTGGTGCCCCACTCACCAGCCATGCCGATGTCTCACCGCATGGTGATGTCAAATGCGGCCATTGCGGGCGCTGGTTCAACATTCATCGGCAGGTGTAAATCGCATTGCCAGCCTTCTCGGCTCTGGTTGCCGCAGCCCGCGATTTTCACGACCTCATCGGGAATTCACAGTGCGGCATGTTACGACCGGGTGCAATCTCTATAATGCCGCCGATTGCCAAACCGTGTTGGATCAGCAAGTGGTGAATTCTGATGTCACGTCGACGAGTGTTGTTTTTGTGTACGGGAAATTCCTGTCGTTCTCAGATGGCTGAAGGCTGGCTGCGAGAATTGGCGGGCGATCGCTTCGAGAGTCTTTCAGCAGGAGCCCGGCCTGCGGGATACGTGCATCCCAAGGCCATCAAGGCGATGCAGGAAGTCGAGATCGATATCAACGATCTGCGGAGTAAGCACATCAACGAATTTCTCCCGCCGGTGGGAACGCCGCCTGACCTGATTATCAGCGTCTGCTCCGCCGCCGAACAGGACTGCCCCATCTTTCCTGCTGCAGTGGAACGCTGGCACTGGCCGTTCGACGATCCTGCCCATGCGACCGGGACCGAAGCAGAAATCATGCAGGAGTTTCGCCGCGTGCGTGATGAAATCCGCGAGCGGCTGCAACGGGAACTGATCGGATAGGATGGCCCATGTCGTTCGCTCAACTCGAGGGGCTGCGTGCGGTAGTGACCGGAGCCTCCAGTGGAATTGGCCGAGCCATTGCCTTGGAACTGGCCCGGGGCGGCGCCGATGTCGCCATCCACTATGCACACAATCAGACGCAGGCCGAGGAGACCGCTGAGGCCGTGCGTGCGCTCGATCGGGAATCGGACACGTTCAAAGCCGACCTCGACGGGCTGGACTGTGCGACGTTTGTCAATACGCTCTGGAAGTCGTGGGGGGCGGTTGACATCTGGGTGAACAACGCCGGAGTTGACCTCTTGACGGGCGCAGGACGTGACTGGCCGTTCGAGGAGAAATTGCGAAGGCTTCTGGCCGTGGATGTCACGGGGACGGTCTTGCTCAGCCGCGAGGTGGGCCAGCATATGCGAGACCGGGGACGAGGCTGCATTTTGAACATCGGCTGGGATCAGGCCGATCGGGGAATGGAAGGGGACAGTGCGGAGCTATTCTCAACAGCCAAGAATGCCATCATGGGATTCACGCGGTCTCTGGCCGTGAGTTTGGCTCCGGAAGTGCGTGTGAACTGCATCGCTCCCGGGTGGATCAGAACCGCATGGGGAGACGAAGCTCCCGAAAACTGGCAGCAGCGCGTCATGCGGGAAACCCCCCTCAAACGCTGGGGATTGCCCGAAGACATTGCCCGACTGGCACGCTTTCTCTGCAGTCCCGATGCCCGCTACCTCACAGGGCAAATTGTGAATGCGAATGGCGGGGCGATTCGCTGATGGGACAGACCCGGGTGCTGGCGCAACCCGGCCCGCCTTGGCATCTGTGTTTGCTGTTCAGCCGCGGGTGGAACTGTCACACTGTGTCCCCTTCCTGATCAAGAATTCCAACTTTCAACAGCTGAACTTCGAACGATGTCACGACCTGTCCGGACCCGTTTTGCCCCTTCTCCCACTGGCTACATGCACATCGGGGGGATGCGGACTGCACTGTTCAACTGGTTGTGGGCCCGGCACTGTGGCGGAACGTTCATCCTGCGGATTGATGATACCGACCAGCAGCGCAATATGGACGAAGCCCTCGGCCCCATTCTGCGGGCGTTCCGCTGGCTGGGACTAAACTGGGATGAAGGACCGGAAGTCGGTGGCGACTACGGGCCTTACTACCAGTCGCAGCGGGGAGACCTGTATCAGGCGGCCGTCGACAAGCTGCTGGCAGAAGGGAAGGCATTCAAGGACTTCGATCCCCCGGAACTTGTGAAGGCCGACCGTGAAGCAGCCGAGGCTGAGAAGCGGAACTATCTGAACGTACGCCGTTCGCTCGACCTCTCGGCGGCCGAAGTCGCCGACCTCGAAGCCCAGGGAGCGCCATACGTAATTCGATTTCTCGTCGACCGGACCGCCAGCATCGCGATTACCGACCATGTGCGCGGCGACGTTCAGTGGGAATGCGCTCAGATGCCTGACCCGGTCATCATGCGGTCGAACGGCTCGCCTCTGTACAACTTCGCGACGGTGGTGGATGACATTCAGCTGGAGATTTCCCACGTCATCCGGGCGGAAGAGCATCTGGCGAACACGGCTGTGCAGGCCCTCATCTATCAGGCGCTGGGAGCAGAGTTGCCCGAGTTCGCACACATCCCATTCGTCGCTGCGCCAGGAACCACTAAGAAGCTCAGTAAGCGGGATGTCGGGAAGTACCGCAACAATCCTCAGTTCCGCAAGCTGTTCGACCTCGCCGACACGACGCTGCCCCGGTTGGGGCTGGAAGTCAGCGACGCCCTCAACCCGGTGATGGTTTCCTTCTACGAAGAAATCGGCTTTCTCCCCGAGGCAATTCTCAACGCTCTGGCCCGACTCGGCTGGTCGTATGACGACAAGACCGAGAACATGCCGCTTGATTTCATCGTCGAGAACTTCACGCTCGATCGGGTCGTCAAAGCCTCGGCCGGTTTCGATCCCGACAAACTGCTCGCCTTCCAGGAACACTGGGTGGCCCAGCGTCCACTCGAGGAGCGGGTCGACAGGTGCCTGCCGTACCTGCAACGGGTCGGCTGGATTGGGGAGACGGCTTCCAATGAAGAACGAGGCTACGTCCAGCGACTCCTCGTGGCACTGGCAGATCGCATCAAGGTCTTCTCGGATATCGTCGGGTACGACGAATACTTCGTCGCCGACGATGCCCTCACCTACGATGAGAAAGCACTTGAAAAACGTGTCCGGAAGTCCGAGGTCGCTGTCACCCTGTTGCGCGGGTTCCGCGATCAGCTGGCCACAACCGAATCATTTGTCGCGGCCGATCTCGATGCCCTGCTGCATCAGTTTGTGGAATCCCAGGGAGCCAAAATTGGGGACATCATCCACGCCCTGCGACTCGCCGTGACGGGCAAGCCAGCCGGTCCGGGCATGTTCGATTGCCTGGAACTCCTCGGACGCGACCGCTGTCTGAACCGGATCGACCTGCTGCTGGCGAAAGTGAATTGATAGATGCTGGCGATTGGCCAATCGCTATCGGCATGGTCGGGAACGTCGCAGCGCGGGCGCTGATCTCACATTGCGATCCTGGCAAGCCTGACAGCACGAACGCTTCGTCAATGATGCGGCCTCAGAACGTCCACACCTGCGGAATAACAATCACAGAGACCAGCCACAACAGCAGACTCAAGGGGACGCCGTAGCGAACATAGTCGCTGTAGCGATAACCGCCGGGACCTTGAACCATCAGATTGGTCTGGTATCCCACTGGTGTCGCAAAGCTGGCGGCCGCGGCCACCATCACAGCCACGATGAACGGCATTGGCGAGACATTGAACTGCTGTGCAGTGGCCAGGGCGATCGGGAAAATCAGCGTCGCAGCGGCCTTGGCGGTGATGAGATTGGTAAACACCATCGTCACTCCATAGATGATGGCGAGTGTCGTTTCGGGATGGCTGCCTCCCAGCGAGATGAACTGTTCAGCCACCAGCAGTCCCGCCTGACTGTCATGCATCGCCTCGCCAATGCCGATCCCAGCGGCGATGGTCACCAGCACACCCCAGTCGATGCAGGCCCGGGCTTCGCGAGGTTTGACGCATCCGGTGAGCAGCATCGCCGTCGCGGCCATTGCCGCCGCAGGCAGAATGTCGAGGCCGACGATCGTAATCAGCACGACCAGGCAGACGAGAATCACCTGGGCCATCCAGGCCCGCTCGCGCCGTAATGGAGTCGAATTCTCCACGCGGCTGACGAGGTAGAAGTCTCCGGAATTCCGCTGCACATCGGCAAACGAAGGATGAGCTTCCAGCAGCAGCGTATCACCAGGCTGCAGCGCGATGGCCCCGATCTTGCCTCGGATGCGTTCCCCGTTGCGGGAGACGGCAATGACCACAGCATTGTAGCGGGTGCGAAACTGAGCCTCGCGAATCGTCATCCCAACCATGCGGCACGAGTGTGAGACCACCGCTTCAATGAGGCAGCGTTCCGAGCGGGGACTGTCGAGCTTGAAAACCTGTGTCGTTGCGGGGGTCAGCCCGGCGAACTTCTGCAGATCGACGACGGATTCCACGACACCGACAAACACCAGCCGGTCGCCAACGGCAAGAATCTCCTTGGGGGACACGGCGGGTAAGATGTGGCCGCCGCGGTCAACTTCCATCAGAAACATGTTTGGCAGATGACGCAGTCCCGCTTCTTCGATTGTACGCCCGATCAGTGGACTGCTTTGCTCCACGACCATTTCAACCGTGTATTCGCGAGGGTTCTCAAACTGCTCCATCGCCGGACGACGATCAGGCAGCAGGTACCTGGTCGTGAGCAGGATGTACGCCAGCCCCGCCAGGCAACATGGAAGTCCGACCCACCCCAGTTCAAACAGACCGAGCGGAGCCATGTCGAGATGCGCATACTCTCCTTCACGCGATGCCGCTTCGAGCAGCTTGTTCACAACCACAGTCGTACTCGTTCCCAACACAGTACACAGACCGCCCAGAATGGTCGCAAAACTGAGTGGCAACATGAGCTGCGAGACAGAAATTCGCGTCTTCTTGGACCAGTCATTCAGAACCGGCAGCATTACGGCCACGATCGGCGTGTTGTTCAGGAACGCACTCATCGCGGCGACAGGCAAGGTCATGCGAACCATCGCCGACAGCCGCGTTTTGGGTGCCCCCAGAACGTACTGAATGAGTTGACTCACCGCCCCGGTCTGCTCAATCCCTTCAGCCACGATGAACAGAATGGCAACAGCAATCAATCCTTCGTTGGCGAATCCATGCACCGCATGCGGGATCGTGACGGACTTGGTGATCACGAGAGTCACCAGTCCGCCAAGCAGCACAAGATCCGATCCCACTTTGGTGATCGCCAGTCCCACAACGACTCCGGCGACGACCAGCAGGGTGATCGGCGTGGCATATGCCGGTGCCAGCAGTCCCGTTTGCGGATCTAACAAAGCGCTCAACATGTGGGTTCACAATTTCGTAGGGGGGCCGTCCGGTCGATCACCGACATCGCGTGAAACTAATTCATGCAGCTGCTCACCGCAGCGAGCACCTCCTCGTGAACGAGGCCATTGGTCACCACGACACCGCGGTTCCCGGAGAGTTCCGATCCGCGAGAGAAGTCGAGCGGTTTGCCGTCAATGTCAGTCACCTTGCCCCCGGCCTCTTCGACCACGAGCACGCCCCCTGCATGATCCCAGATTTTTTCCCGATAGTCCTTCCGGGTGGGGAGCCGCAGATACAGGTCGGCTTCGCCCCGTGCGACAACGGCATACTTGGCCTGACTGTCGAGCCTTACTGGCGGGGCCGTAATTCCCAGCTTCTCCATGATATCCGCGGAAACACTGTGGTCACTGTGGCCCGATTCGACGGACTCACATACGCGAGCTGCTGCGGACCGACTGGTGCTGCTCACGCGTACCGGCTGAGGTGTGCCATGCGGATCGGACAACCGATTGAGCCATGCCCCTTCGCCACGAACCGCCGACATAATGAGTCCATGCTCGTTGTCCCAGGCATCGGCCGTCGAGAGATTCGGACAAGCCAGAGCCGCAACCTGTATAACACCATCGACGATGAGCGCCAAAGAAACCGCGAACTGTTCTTTCCGCAGGAAGCCTTTGGTGCCATCAATTGGGTCGAGCGTCCAGAAGCGGGAGGACGAACCATCGTGCCCGCCCAGATCGATCCATTCGCACGTGGTTTCGGGCGTCGCAGGAAGGCCAGACTTGGTCAGCTCAGCAACAATCTGATCGAGAAACGGAGCGCTCTCGCCGGAACGCAGCTCAACGGCATCTTCTTCGGCAAGAACCGGGTCCTGCGGCAGTTGTGTGTGCAGGTACTGGCAAACGATGGCCTGACTGGCGTAATCCGCGATGGTCACCGGGCTGCGGTCTTTTTTCTCCAGCGCGTCCGGAGAAATCTGGGCCTGCACAGACTGGCAGACACGTGCAGCGCGGGCGACTGCTTCCACAGCGGCCCGGCGTTCCTGAGCATATGTAGACGACATCGACTTCCTGAAGGTTCAATCCATTGTTGTTGATACCGGACCGCCCGATGACAGCCACGGCAAACTCATACACTGTACTTAATCCTGCTCCGGACGAGGCCGGTTGGCCCACAGTCCTTCCGGGTCGCTTCCACTGACCAGAACACCTTTGCTGTTCCAGCCCATCGCCGCTCGAACAGAAGTCGCGGCATAGCGTAACGTGAGGCCGCAACGACGGCGATCGCTCTGATTTCCTTCCGAGCCATGCAGCAACAGGTCAGAGTGCATCGACATTTCGCCCGCCTTCAACTCATCATTGACGATCTCTCCGAACTGTTCCGGGTTCTCGACTGTTTGATTGAGAACGTTGTGTTCTTCCGGAGAGCTGGGGCGAAAGGTCATGTGCCCGAAATGATGCGAGCCGCTGACAAACTTCACGCAGGCGTTTTCAATATCGGCGTCATCAATCGCCAGCCAGACGGTGACGGCCTTGGATGGAGAGAGCGGCCAGTAACTCGCATCCTGATGCCAGGCGACCGCCTTGCCATCGCGCGGCATCTTGCAGAAGAAGTGTGAGCCCCAACCGACGACATCGTCTCCCAGAATGTCCTTCACACAGGCCACGATGCGCGGGTGCGTCAACAGGTCGTAAACGCGGCCATGGCGCAGATGGGCCGAACTGATGCTGTAGCTGTCGCCGCCAGCGGCGATGACGTCATCGAGCAAGCGATCGAAATAGGCCCGGAGATCGGCCATCTCGGCCTCATCGAAAATACGAATCGGAGCCACGTAACCGTTGGTGTTGTACCCCTCCACCTGTTCGCGACTCAGCGATTGCGGATCTGTCACCGGACTGGGATGGAACGTCAAATCACGTTCCATTGTGTCCAGTTCAGACTGGTCCGGAATAATCTTGAACTGCTGTGGAGTATCCATCTGGCTGACTCGTAAACCGCGTGACGAGAGGACGAACAAGCCGATAAGATACCGTGCCGCCGGGGCAGGCTTCAAACCGCCTTGGCATGAATATCCCTATCAAGTGGCAAGGAAACCTTCACTGAGATGCTCGATCTGCCTCCTTTGCCCCGCCAGATTCTGCCATTGGGGGTCTGTTGCCTCCTGAATCTCTTCGGGTGCGTGGCTCAGCCGCGAGAAGAAACAGCGGCACGTCAGCCGGAACCGGTGATCGCGGCCTATCTGCCGGAATATCGGATCAAGAGCTTTGATGAAGGACACCTCGAGCACCTCACTGATCTGATTCTGTTTTCGATTGAGGTCGACTCCCAGGGGGGACTCGTGCTCGATCGCTGGAAACCGGAGATGCTCGACATCATGGACCGTCTGGGGCGTGAGGCTCCCTGCCGCGTGCTGATTTCCGTGGGAGGCTGGGGCCGGTCCGAAGGGTTTCCGGAGGTCGCCGCATCTCCGGCGAAGCGAAAGCGATTCGGGCAGGAGCTGATCAAATTCTGCAGGTCTCATCACCTCGATGGGATCGATCTCGACTGGGAACACCCCAAAAATGACGAGCAGCGGGCTCAGTTTGTCGTCCTGGTGGCAGAACTGGCCCTTCAACTGCAGGAGCATGGCCTGTTGCTGACGACGGCTCTCGCTCCATGGAAGCCGGTTGAGCTGGCGGTGGCTCAGGCGGTGGATCGGATTCATCTGATGTCTTACGACGACGAAAAACGCCACAGCACGCCGCAGCAGGCTCGTGAAAACATCCGAAAGTGGCTGGCGGCAGGAATTCCAGCGGCGAAACTTTGCCTGGGTCTCCCCTGCTACGGAAAGTCGATTGACGACCGCTCTCAATCGGCCCGCACCTATGCCCGACTGGTCAATGACTTCCCGGACCTGACCGGGGATGAAGTGGACGGCTATTATTTCAACGGACCGGCGACAATTGGCGAGAAAGTCGATCTGGCCCGCCAGCAGGGACTGAACGGAGTTTTCTTCTGGGAAATTGCCCAGGATCTTTCGGCCGATGAACCTCGATCCTTGATTCGGGCCGCCTCGGAGCGTGCCGCTCAGCAGCCTTGGAAAAAGTGAGGGGAAGTCGCGAATCTGCAGGGCCGGGCTGCTTGAATCAGTGCGACATCTATGCCAGCATGCGGGATTGCTTTCCCTGGCCCCATCGAGCGTCCGCACGCGTTCCCACCATGCCGCACGACATCTACGAAACCCCACTGAACACCCGCTACGCATCCGCCGAAATGAGCGGTCTCTGGTCTGCTCAAACAAAGCATTCCACCTGGCGAAAACTTTGGGTGGCGCTGGCGGAATCGGAAGCGGAACTGGGGCTGAACATCACCCCGGAACAGCTCAACGAGCTGCGGGCCCATGTGGACGACATCGACTTTGACCTCGCAGCCAAGTACGAAAAGGAATTCCGCCACGATGTGATGGCTCATGTGCACACCTACGGGGACAAGTGCCCACAAGCTGCGGGAATCATCCATCTTGGAGCCACCTCCTGCTATGTAACGGACAATTCCGAACTGATTCAGATCCGCGACAGCCTGCAACTCGTCCGCAACCGCCTGGTGCAGGTGATCGATGCCCTCGGCACATTCGCGACGAAATACCGCGACCTGCCCTGCCTCGGCTTCACCCACCTGCAGCCGGCCCAGCCCACCACCGTTGGCAAGCGGGCCACGCTGTGGTGCCACGACCTGGTGCTGGACCTTGAAGAAGTCGAACACCGTCTCGACACATTGAAGTTCCGAGGCGTCAAAGGGACCACCGGCACACAGGCCACGTTCCTCACGCTGTTTGGCGGCGATCACAGCAAAGTCGTTGCCCTCGACAGTCTCGTCGCGGAAAAGATGGGATTCTCCGCGACGTATCCCGTCACCGGACAAACGTACTCCCGCAAGGTGGATGCCCAGGTGCTCAGCGCACTCAGCGGCATCGGTCAATCGGCCCACAAGGCCGGAAGTGACCTGCGGATTCTGCAAAGCCTGAACGAGGTTGAAGAGCCTTCGGAATCGAAGCAGATTGGATCTTCCGCCATGGCCTATAAGCGGAACCCCATGCGGGCCGAGCGGATGTGTGCCCTCTCACGATTCGCCATGAGTCTGACTGCCAATGGTGATCAGACGATGGCCACACAATGGATGGAACGCACACTGGACGACAGCGCCAACCGACGCCTCTCACTCCCGCAATCGTTCCTGGCCATTGACGCTGTGCTGATCATCTACCGCAACATTGCCGAAGGCTTGAAGGTTTTCCCGAAGTCCATCGCCCGACGCTTGAACGAAGTGTTGCCCTTCATGGCGACCGAAGAAATCCTGATGACCGGCGTGCAACAGGGTGGCGATCGCCAGGTGCTGCACGAACGCGTGCGGGTGCATAGTCTGGAATCGGCCAAAATGATGAAGGAAGAAGGCGTCGTCAGCGATCTGATGGCCCGCCTCGCTGATGACCCCGCATTCGCTGGCATCGACCTCACCTCCGCCCTCGATGCCCGACGCTTCATCGGCCGGGCTCCAGAACAGGTCGACGACTTCGTATCACAGGTCATCGAGCCAATCCGCGAAGAATACGCCGACTCACTGAAGCAGGCGAACGCCGAATTGAAGGTCTGACTGGCTGAGACGTAGAGGCTCACAGTCGTTGAAGCGTTGAGCGTTGACGGGCTGCGGCCCTCGTTGAAAAACGCTGGCCGCGTTCACCTGAGTTGCCAACTTCCTCCCCCTCTCCCCCACATTCGACTCCGTTCTTGGGCGTGACTCCACTGTGGGGGAGAGGGTCGGGGTGAGGGGGCTTGATTAGTCGTCTCTTGCGAGGCTGTTTGATCGGGGCCGTCTGTCCAGCCAGGAAAAAGTTCTCACGGTCCATCCCGCAAACTGGTAAACTCAGGGCGTTCACAAGAGCACTGTGAGGAGTTCAGCGATGCGGAACGGGTGTTATCTGTTGAGTGCTTTGCTGCTGCCTGCGGTTTCGGTCCAGGCTCAAAACATGATTGTGCAGCAACCGGTGGTGCAGCAGTTTGGCGTCAACACAGCCGTCTCCGTTCCCGATCGAGGCTCGATGTTTCTGGGAGGCGTCTCCAGTGCGGCGGATTCGCGAACTTCGTACGGCTTCGGTCCGTGGCGAAGCTCATCAATCGGCACCGCCCGCAGCGGCTCATCGGTAGAGTCCCGTGTCTGGATTCATGATTTCGAAACCATGGACCAGATGCTGCTCAACCAGCCAACCAGCCAAGGCTCACTTTCGGACCTGACACCGTCGCAACGAGCGCTGGTTGAGCATCACCGGCAACACACGCTGACAACCCGACCCAGCACATCGCTCGCGTCACCGCGAGTTCAGCCGCTCCATCCCACAACCATCGCCCCCGCAGGCACCCGCTTCAACATCGAGTCCAAACCGACCGCCGCCGAGATCCTCGCCCGCCATCGAGGCAGCGGCAAAGTCGATTCGTTTCACGCGCTGCCACGGTAGGCTTACCTTTCGATAAGCCATAACACCAATTACTCAGTTGCACAAGACCTAATCAGTGGTGGTCACAAATTGCAACACATCTGAGTACTCCTGTCTTATTCATCCTCGCCGACTGATTCCGAATCATTTAGCAGCGAGTCCTGCCAGTCACCGTAGGTTTGACCAGTTTCCTCCACTCGCCAGTAAGTGCGGCCATTTCTGTTTCCAGCGGCAACGACGGCCGCGGCGCCACTCGGACTGGCAAAGGGGACGTTCTCGACGAACACATAATGTGTCGCGTCTCCTTCGTCGAGCAGTAGTCCTCGCTCGATGAGACTGTCCCGTAAGCTACGGTATCCAACCCAGTTGTGTGCCCCTTCCTTGCGGGCAGGTGAGCCTTTCATTACGACGAATTCGCCCCCCTGTTCAAAAGCATAGGCCAGACGGTCGCCTTCCTTCATGACGAACCTTTGTGATGCAGTGCGATCGCTGCGAGAAACTTCGTAGTTCGGTTTGGGCTGCAGAAAGTTCATACCCAGAACGGGCAGGATTAGCTGGATTTGCGACACGAAGAACTCCATGTCGGCAACGTCAGATTCGGGCAGCGGAGGCGGGTCAGGGTGACTGCCATTAGCGAGGCTGGCCCGTCCCGCTTCGGTCGCCATGCGAATCAGCCGGCTTTCCACATACCTGCCGTGGGATTTGGTGATGTTGTCATCCTTGCTGATGATAACCGCAGTCCGGGTCCAGAATTCCTTGGACTCATCCTTTTCATGGGCGAGCAACCGTTTGAGGACGTTGTCCCCTTCGCCAATGTACACACGGTCGCGTTCGGGCTGGTCAGGATCGGGACCGGCGAGGCAGTAGATGCCAGTTCGCTTAACTTCATCCCGCCTGGACAAGTCGACCAATTGTGATCGGGGTGCTACGATAATCTTTCCAGTCCAGTTAATGACTTCCGCCGTCATCACGCCATGGGAAACGCCATCCACCAGATAGAGTCGAATTGTTTTGCCCGTCATCGATTTCTCTTTCGTCAGCACTGAGACCGTAGGGCATGCTCATGCATGCCCTGCGAGCCAGAAAAATCACGGGCCAATCACTCGGCCGCGTATTCCTGCAACTCTTCCAGCGAGACGAATTCCAGCGTCGAGATGTGTGTGGCGGCGAGGACGACTTTGGGGGCGTAGCCGGCCGCGTGGGCTTCCTGCCAGCGGGTGACGCAGAGGCACCAGCGGTCCCCTTCCTTCAGGCCGGGGAAGCGGTACTCGGGGATGGGCGTGCTGAGGTCGTTGCCCGCCTCGGCACTGAATTCCAGAAACTCATCGGTCACTTCCACGCACACCAAGTGCAGGCCCTGATCGCCTGGCCCGGTGTCACAACAACCGTTGCGATACCAGCCGGTCAGCGGGTCCATTGAGCAGGGGATGAGCGTCTCCCCGAATACGTTTTTTCCCTGAGGCATTGCGGCACGACTTTCTGAGCTGACCCGAAGCGTTGGGCGGCCAG
>JAGQPW010000480.1 GCA_020426515.1 Planctomycetaceae bacterium
CCAACGGTTGCGGAGCAACCGGGGCCACCCTGCGGGCATGGGGTTAGTTTGTGGAAAAAGATCGTGGACAAGTGCGGTCCACGTCCTGAATAGCTTGGTGTCCAATGCGATGGATGTTGAAAACTAACACATTGTCGTTCCTGTACCCCATCTACATGTCGGCGAGGATTGTGCAACTTGTCGTTATCTCGTGGGCAAGTCGTGAGGGTGCGATTCAAATGCAGCCGCCACGCCTAGTGGTGTCTGTGTGCTTTCACCTGATTCCGGTGATCCTTTTTGTCAATGTTTTAGTTGTGACTTACGGAGTGGTTCGAAAATGGAACAACAAGTGGATTCTTCTGATTGTGCTGGATTTGGTTGTTTCGTTGATGCTGCTCGCGTCTGCTGTTCCGCTCCTTAGCTAGCATGTCTAGTGACCGTAGCGTGCGTCGTGACGCACAGGCCTGAGAGAGGAACAGCTTTTTTCATGGTGGTCCGCAACGGCAACATGAGGACGATCCCGAAGACCAGCGACCCGACCAGTAACCGTAGCGTGCGTCGTG
>JAGQPW010000481.1 GCA_020426515.1 Planctomycetaceae bacterium
GGAAACCGGGATCCGCACAGAACAGCAGCGCCTCGCAACGTCCTTCGAAGCCGGTGAGATCGTGCAGCGCGATGGTGGCTTCCGCCGGGACATCGACCATGCCTCCGTCGTGCCAATGCCAATCCGCTTCCTTGGTGCCGAAGGTTTCCTCCACCGCGCGGCCGTCGATGAGCACTTGGAAGCGGCCCGGCGCGCCCGGGGCCTTCCAAGGCGCCACCCAATCACGGGTGCGGACCCAGAGGCGGTATCTGCCGGCCGCGGGGAAGTTCACCTTCGCAACCGCGTCCATCACCGGGATGCCGAGCCCGTGGGCCAGCAGATAGGGCGAACCCATCTGGTCCATCGACTGCTGGTCGAGCTCCCATCCGCCGAGGTCGTCAAATCCCTCGGCTTCGAGAAAGAGGAAGCCGGCGTCCTTGCGGGGGGCGCCTTGGATACGGCCGGATGCGAGCAACGAAAGCGCCGTGGCACCAGAGCTTGCGATGAATTTCCTGCGGGTAGGCATCCCCGTGCTACGGAAAACCCGCGGTGATGTTTCAAC
>JAGQPW010000482.1 GCA_020426515.1 Planctomycetaceae bacterium
TCACCATTCGCCGCGCTTCGCGCACGTAAAGCTGATGTGGCCAATGGCCGTTGTCGACGAACTCATCCTTTGCCAAACCCCAGCGAGCGACTTTCTCTCGGACGTCAGACGGAACACGAGGGTCGTTTGCCAAGAAGTACATCAGGCCCTTTTGGTAGGTCTCGTGCTCCTGGACGATTGCCTGTCGGCGTTCGTAGTCGGCCTCGGGATAGTCGTAGTTCCTCCCGATATTGTCGGTGCTGAAGGGGCCGTGGTTGTTGGTGTCGGTCTTTCGATTGGGAATCGGGTCGAACTTCTGAAAGGTCTCACGCCAACCCGCGTCGAGTATGCGCGCGAGCAACTCATACTGGCTTGGCTCGTAGTTTTCCGGCTTGGGGAAGGGAACTCGATTCTCCGGATGATCGGTTAGGCACATGCGAAAGCAGTAGGCCTGCACTCGATGATCTCCCGCTCCGTATTCGCCCGGTGGATCCGAACTGATACGCGGAAGCAAACCGCTCGTGGGGTGTTCAGGATTGACGAACGGGCTAATACGTTTG
>JAGQPW010000483.1 GCA_020426515.1 Planctomycetaceae bacterium
GAAGTGGAAATTCGGGCCTTCTGCGATCGCTCGTGCCCGCAGATGATCGCGGACAATCGTTCGAAAGAACTCCTCCGGTGATTTCTCCAGCAGTCCGCGATTGGTTGGGTAGGCGATTACGGCGTCGACGCCAAGTTGCCCGAGCAGTTCGGCCTTCCGTTCGGCCCAGGTGAGCGGTGGCGGGGCCTGATCCGGACGCAAGAGACGCACGGGGTGTGGATCAAAGGTGAGCACAACGGACGGACCGCCGACCTGTTTGGCCAGTTCCTTCAGTCGGCCGACAAGCCGAGCGTGTCCGCGATGCACTCCGTCGAAGTTGCCAATCGAGAGCGCGCCGGCGGTGAACTGTTCGGGGACGTCCGTTAGCTGCCGAAAAAATTCCATGGAGGGTTACCGGACGAGTTACAAAGCGTGGTGGGATCAGGCCAGTGCGGCGGTCGGGCCTATTAGACTGCGCCGGTGACCGTTTTCAAGGCGGCCGGAAGATGATCAATCAGATCCGTTGCGATCAACGAAATCTGCCCCTTCTCTTGGGCG
>JAGQPW010000484.1 GCA_020426515.1 Planctomycetaceae bacterium
GTGCTCGGCGAACATCCGGTGCGTTTCCGCATTCTTTCCGAAGAGCGACAGACAACCGGGATCACCCTGCGCCACGACCAGCCGCGCCTGCACGAACGACTTCCAGTAGTTCGTGTCGTAAATCACGTGGCGGACGGCTCGTTTGCCGCTGGCGTTCGTCAACCGCCAGTTGAGTCCGACCCGTTCTCCCGGCTTGCGTTTGTAATCAGAGAACGGCCGGCTCGACGCCCCCACGAACCGACCGTGCGAGGGGAGCACGATCCCGGCATGTTTTGATTGCCGGCAGAACTGGTAGACCACATCCGTCGATGAACCCCAGTTGGCGTCGATGAGACAACGGTCGATCCGCAGTTCCGCACCGTCATCACGTCGCCAGCTGCGTGAGAGCCGATCCTCGGTCAGAGCTTCCAGCCCAGCATAGATCGATCCCTCGAAACCGGTGCCTTTTGCCGCAACAGCCAGCGTTCGCATCGCGTCGCGCAGCGTGAAGTACGGCCGCTTCTGATCGGGGTAGGTTCCGTAATCGATGATGTAG
>JAGQPW010000485.1 GCA_020426515.1 Planctomycetaceae bacterium
TGCCGTGCGCAATAACGGCGGCGGATTTTTCAACCACAACCTGTTCTGGGAAGTGATGGCCCCCAATGCCGGTGGCGCCCCTTCAGGTGACCTGGCTGCGGCCATCGACCGCGACCTGGGTGGTTTCGACAAATTCAAGGAAGCTTTCAGCAATGCAGCTGCTACCCGTTTCGGTTCCGGCTGGGCATGGCTCATCGTGACCGGCGAAAAGAAACTGATGGTGACCAGCACGCCCAACCAGGACAATACCCTGATGGACATTGCTGAAGTAAAGGGCACACCCATCCTCGGACTGGATGTATGGGAACACGCCTACTACCTGAACTACCAGAATCGTCGCCCGGATTATATCGGAGCGTTCTGGAATGTCATCAACTGGAACAAGGTTGCAGCCAACTTCGCTGCGGCGATGTGATAGTTGACATAAATAAATATTTACACAAATCCCCGAAGCGATCGCTTCGGGGATTTGTGTTTGTATAAGAGTAAAAGGTGAAAAAGGGTTAAGGGGTTAATCGTAATGAAACAGATC
>JAGQPW010000486.1 GCA_020426515.1 Planctomycetaceae bacterium
AGCGGCAAGGTCGCCCTCATCACCGGCGGAACCCATGGCATTGGCATGGCCATCGGCAAAACCCTCGGCAAGGCGGGTGCGAAGATCTGCATCAACGACATCGACGAAGCGAAACTCGCCACCGCCAAGGAAGAATACGCGGCTGCCGGCATCGATGCCTACACCCTCGTCTTCAATGTCACCGACGAGGCCGATGTGGATGCGGGCATTTCGAAGATCGAGAACGAGGTCGGTCCCATCGACATCCTCGTCAACAACGCCGGCATCATCAAACGCGTGCCCATTCTCGACATGCCGGTCGCCGACTACAAGATGGTCATCGATGTCGATCTGATCGCGCCGTTCATCGTCGGCAAACGGGTCGCGCCCGGAATGATCCAGAAAGGCGGCGGCAAGATCATCAACATGTGCTCGATGATGAGCATCTACGGCCGCAACTCGGTCTCCGCCTACGCATCGGCCAAGGGCGGGCTCAAGCTCCTCACCGCCAACATGTCCTGAGAGTGGGCCAAACACAACGTCCAGGTCAACG
>JAGQPW010000487.1 GCA_020426515.1 Planctomycetaceae bacterium
ATACTGCACGGAACCAAGCGCGTAACGCACCACCCAAGCGGAATTTTCCGCCAAAACCGCCGGCACGGACAAGCCGTTGCCCAGCGACTTCGACATCTTCTCACCCTTGGCGGTAACCCATGCGGAATGCATCCAACGAGCCGCCGAATCGTAACCGGCGGCACGAGTCTGCGCCATTTCGTTCTCATGGTGCGGGAAACGCAAGTCCAGCCCGCCGCCATGAATGTCGAACATATCCTTCAAATAGCGGTGGCTCATCGCCGAGCATTCAATATGCCAACCCGGGCGACCCGTGCCGAACGGAGTATTCCAACGCGCGTCAAGCGGATCGGAATCCTTCGGAGCCTTCCACAATGCGAAATCACGCGGATCATGCTTGTCTTCTGACATGTCCGCAGGATCAACCGGATTGTACTTGTCGTTGCCCGCATTGTCGACAGACGGACCCATGGCATCGGCCACTTCGGAAGCGGCATCAGCCACTGCGGTCTGCTTCTGATGCGTCAACTCGCCATAGTGCGGCCAGCTGGCA
>JAGQPW010000488.1 GCA_020426515.1 Planctomycetaceae bacterium
CGATTCGCCGCGCGCAAACAGCTTTGGGAAGACATGCGCGCGGCCGGGCTGGTGATCAAGGAAGAACCGTACGCGCTGACCGTGCCGCGCGCCCAGCGCGGCGGCGAGATCATCGAGCCGCTGATCAGCAAGCAGTGGTTCGTCAACACCGACGGCATGGCCGCGCTGGGTCTGGCAGCCGTGCGCAGCGGCCAGATCAAGATCGTGCCCGAGCGCTTCACCAAAGTCTATTACCACTGGCTGGAAAACCTGCGCCCGTGGTGCATCAGCCGCCAGCTCTGGTGGGGACATCGCATCCCTGCGTGGTACGGTCCTGACGGCCAGGTGTTTGTGGGCCGTAACCCGGCCGAGGCGCAGGCGCAGGCCGATGCACACTATGGCAAGCCGGTGGCGCTGGAGCAAGACCCCGACGTGCTGGACACTTGGTTCAGCTCTGGGCTTTGGCCGTTCAGCACACTGGGCTGGCCCGACGACACAGACGACCTGCGCCGCTACTATCCGACTGACGTGCTGGAAACGGGCTACGACATC
>JAGQPW010000489.1 GCA_020426515.1 Planctomycetaceae bacterium
AGCTGGCTACCTGTTTCCCGAAATCGGTCGACGCGTAAACGCGTTTACCGAAGCGAACGCCGAGGCTGCAGCCCGCATTATTCGCTGTGGAATCGGCGATGTGACTGAGGCGCTGCCGCAGGCGGCGCGTGACGCGATGCACAAAGCGGTCGACGAGTTGGGCGACCGCAATTCCTTCCGTGGTTACGGCCCGGAGCAGGGCTACCCGTTCCTTCGCGATGCTATCGCTAAGAATTTTTATGCCGATCGGAACATCGACGTCAGCGCTGATGAGATTTTTGTCTCTGATGGCTCGAAGTGCGACACCGGGAACATTCTCGATATCTTTGGAGCGGGAAACACACTGGCGATCACCGACCCAGTCTATCCAGTCTACGTGGATACCAACGTGATGGCGGGCAATACTGGAGACGCCGACGATTCTGGTGCTTACGCAGGAATTGTCTACCTGCCATGCACTGCAGGGAACGAGTTCGTGCCAGAGATCCCTGACCAGAAAGTCGACCTGATTTACCTGTGCTACCCTAACA
>JAGQPW010000048.1:0-14044 GCA_020426515.1 Planctomycetaceae bacterium
CTTCCTGTTCCAAACTCCAATGCATCACCACAGCCAGCGGTCCACTCCGACCAGGCACTGGCCCTGTTGCGAGATCTGCTCAACTGCGAAGACCATCATGCCCGGGCAGCCGCGACACAGCAGCTTCGCTACTGGTGGCCACAACTTGAGGATCACATCACGCTGCTGCGAACAGCCGCCAGCGACTCCAATGGCATTGTGCGAATGGAAGCGGCGATTGCCGCCACTTACATCGGCAGCAAACCGGCACTCAATGCCATGCTGGATACATTCAAGCAACCTCGCGAATCGCATCTGGCGTACGCCATTAACAGTGCCCTGAATTCGCAGTCGCTGCGTCGGCATTGGGAAGGGGACAAGAACTACAACATCGCCGCCCTGCTCAAAGCCGCCAGCCGGGATGACGGCTTCAAGGAACCCAGGCCAACGCCTGAAGAAGCGAAATTCGATCGGCAGCCGGGCGTTAAACAGGTTCGCATCGGGTGTGTGCCGGAACGCATGAAGTACACGATCGAGCAGTTCACCGTCACCCCCGGACAGCCAGTCAAGCTGGTGTTCGAGAACGCCGATGCCACCGATCACAATCTGGTCTTTGTCGTCCCCGGGGCTCTCGAAGAAGTCGGTATGGCGGCCAACGCGATGGCCAAAGATCGTCGCAACGCCAACTCCGATTTCATTCCCGAAGAGAAGGCCTCTCTGATCATGCAGGCCGCTCCGATGATCGGCCCCACTCGGAAATCGCAGATTCACGTGCTGCGGTTCAACGCTCCCAAGGAACCAGGGCTATATCCCTACGTCTGCACGTTTCCCGGTCACTGGGTGATCATGCAGGGCGTGATGGTTGTGGCCAACACATCTGACGAGGCCGACGCATTGCTGGCCGCAGCCAAACCGCAAATTATTCAAGAGTGGGCGATGGCGGACTTCCCCAACCTCGAACTGAAGACTGACGAGACTTCACTCATGCGGGGCGCAGCATCCTTTATGAAAGCCCGCTGTCACCAGTGCCATCTGCATTCGGGTCACGGTGTGAATCTGGGTCCAGAATTGACGAAGATTGGCGAAAGACTTCAGGGTGACAAGCTACTTCGCCAACTGATCGAACCGTCCCACGAGATCAACAAGCAGTATCAGATGTGGCAGTTCCTGACCAATGATGGCAAAGTAGTAACCGGCTTCATCAAGTCTGAGGATGAACAGCACGTGACCGTCATCACGAACCTGCTCACTCCGGAGATCGTCACCCAGTTGCCACAACGGGAAATCGAAGTCCGCAAGCCCTCGGCCGTTTCACCCATGCCGCCCGGCCTGCTGAACGTGCTCACACATGAAGAAATTGAAGACCTTGTCAGCTTCCTCCAGACCGGAGGATGGAAAGCAGCGGAGTAATGCGTTCGCTTCCGCGTCTTTTCGTTCTCCCGTGAGTGGTCACATTTATGCGTCACCTGATCATTACTCTTTCTGCTCTTCTGTTTACCACACCAACACTCTTTGCAGAGGAGATCGACATCTACCTCTTGGGTGGGCAGTCGAACATGCGAGGAGTCGGGCTGCTGCCTGACCTTACAGAAGCGGAGCGCCAGGCTCCCGCAGGAGTCAGCTTCTGGACCGGCGAAGAGTTCGTGGCCCTCATTCCGGGCAAAGTCATCACGTCGGTCGAGCCCCTGGAGTTTGGCCCCGAGTTGGGGCTGGCCCATGCCATCGCCAGTCCCCAACGGCGTAGCGGCATCGTCAAACACGCTCTTGGGGGAATGCCGTTGCACCCGGGCTGGAATGGACAAACCTGGGTTGGGGGCGAACCGGCTCCGGGGCGAGTGACATACTATCCGGGAACATCCTCAGATGACCCTGCGATGGGAACCCTCTACATCGCCATGCGAAAACGCTTTCGCGAGGCCATCGCCGCTGTGCATGCCAACGGCGAGACTCCACGCATCGTCGGCTTCGTGTGGATGCAGGGGGAACAGGACGCGAAACATGAAGTCTCGGCCAGCAGCTACGCGAAGTACCTGCGATTGCTGCGTGATCGACTCGCCAGCGACCTGAACCTTTCCGAACTTCCCATGGTCTACGGTCAGGTCTTGCCACACAATCCTCCGCACCCCAAATACGTCTACCGCGATATCGTCCGCCGCGAGATGGCTGCTGCCGATCATCGCAGCGGCAAGGCTGAGTCGATCCCGCTGGCCCAGATGGTCTCAACCGACAAATTCCCTCTGAAAGCAGACACTGTCCATTACAACGCGCGTGGCCAGTGGCAATTGGGACTCGCATTCGCCCACGCATTGTCGCAACTATCGGCTACAACAAACGTTAAATAGGCCATCCCAGACACGATGCACAAAGGCACTCCAATCGGAGCAACCTGGCCGGATTTCTCCCGAGAGCGAGAAGATTCTTCTCTGGGGCCGCATTCGAGAGTATCATTCCTCAGAAACAGAGTGACTGCGCCTCCGCCAACAGGGGCGTTCCCTTGCGGAAGTCTGGTCAGTCTGTTTCACTGTTTTTGAACTGACCTGAATGGCTCGATGCGCTTTCAGACCAGTTTCGCACAGATGTCACCCTGACAGTGTCGTCAGGGGATGGGGAATGGTCGCCCCAAAGCGGTGTGGCAACAGCCCGTCGCTGAAAGGCGGATTCCATGATTTATTAAAGGTGACTCGCGTTCGTCCACTGCTTCTCTGCGGTAGCTGAGTGAACCCCAATCTGTGCGCCCCTCGCTGGCGGTCATTATGTCCACTGTCACAACTCTTCGAATTGCTCCCCTCTCTGCGGACGAGGCTCTTGCCCTGTTTGGACCGGAGGATCGGTTCCTGCGCCGCCTGCGCGAAGTCATGGGGGTCAGCGTCGTGTTTCGCGAAGGGTCTCTCGTCATCGAAGGACCGATCGCCGCCGTCGACAAAGCCCGGGAGGTCATTGACCAGCTCCGCGGAGTTCTGGTGGCCTCTGGGCACCTCACCGACGAGACCGTGAATCAGGTGCTGAGGGTCACCACGGATGTGTTCCCTGGCACTTCCTCCGCGATCAATCTGTTCGAGAAAGCGAAGAGCATTCGCCCACGGACCAAAGGACAGGAACGCTACGTGGCCGCCATTCGCGACCACGACCTGATCTTCTGCTCCGGACCGGCTGGCTGTGGCAAGACATACCTTGCCGTAGCCATGGCGCTGAACGCCTTGCGTTCCGATCAGGTCCGCAAAATCGTACTCGTTCGACCGGCGGTCGAGGCGGGCGAAAAGATTGGGTTCCTGCCCGGCGATCTGCTGGCCAAGGTCAATCCGTTCCTGCGTCCCCTGCTGGATGCCATGAACGACATGCTGCCTTACGAGGCAGTCCGCCGGTACATGGAAAGCGATGTCGTCGAGATTGTGCCGCTCGCCTTTATGCGCGGTCGAACGCTCAATGAGACGTTCATCATTCTCGACGAAGCTCAGAACACCACGATGACACAGATGATGATGTTCCTGACCCGCATGGGTGAGGGTTCCAAAATTGTCGTCACTGGTGATGCGACTCAATCCGACCTCCCACCCGACACCACCTCCGGCCTGACCGATGCGCTGCGGCGGCTGCGGGGAATTGAAGGCATTGCCATGGTGCAGCTTTCCGGTGAAGATATTGTGCGGCATCGCCTCGTGCGAGAAATCGTAGCCGCTTACGAACCGCCACAGCAGCAACGAGGCCATCAGCGACCGAAATAGGAGCCAAGCCAGCGCGTCGTGCTTTGCCTCTTCTGGTCTGTTTATTGAAGTGCCATGTTCGGTTTTGGTCCCAAACGATCACGAATCTCTCGCAGCGTCGCCCGCCGTGCGCCGGAAACGTTCGCGTGCAAGATTCGCAGCCTGACGAAAGATCGCGACCTGATGGCGCGGCTGGGGCTGACGCTGGGCGCGCTCATCCTGCTCACGATCGTCTTGCAGAGCTGGAAGGCCCCATTCCCGTTCCGCGAAGGTGACATCCCTTCCCATGGAATTGCGGCCAAGCGCAGCTTCGATCGAATCGATCCCGTGGAGACCCGCCGGGCGCGGGAACGGGCCGAACAACAGGTCCCGCTCACCTTCCGCAACGACCCGTCCGTTCTGGAACCACTGCCACAGGAATTGAAGTCCGCATTGGGTGAAATTGCCCAGGCCATGCAGATCTCCGAACTGAGCCCCGCGACTCAACGGGATTTCGGTCTCGTGCCGCTCGAAGCAGTTAACGAACCTCGCTTGCAGTTGGCACAGCAGCGATTCGGAGCTGAAGATCCGGAAGATCGATTTCGAAAATTGCAGGCCGCCGTTCTGGGGCCCGACATGTCGATGGCCCAGGAGCGTATCGTGGAAATGGTGGATGATTTCACCAAGTTCATCTCGCCGCTGCGACAACTGGGTGTGATCGACATCAATGATATCCGGCGACAACGGATCACACCCGGCGAAGGCCGCGGGCCGGGAATCGATGCCGATCGCTATCTGCTGATTACCCCTGAAAGTGACCATCACGCCGAAGGGCAACGGGTCCTGGTCTCTCAGGTGCGACTGGAACAACAGCTCAACGAGGCGGGGGCTCTCGGGAAAGCCTGGCTCTCCTATCCGAGCCTGAAACCCGAGATTCGGCCCGCCCTGTCGCACTGGCTGATGGTCCACGTTCAACCAACGCTGCGCTACGATCAGCTGGCGACGAAAGCCGCCATTGCCGCAGCCCGCAGCAGTGTTCCCGATATTCCGGAAGCCTACATTGCAGGTGATCTGCTCGTTCGCCCGGGAGAGCGTATCGACTCCGAAAAACTTCAGTTGCTGGTCGACGAGTACGTCGCTGCCGAGCAGGAGATCTCCTGGACGTCCCGCTCGCTGCGGATGTTGATTGTTTTCCTGATGGTCCTGGTCCTGGCCGGGCTCAACGGATTCTACATCGTGGCCAACGAACCGCGTCTGTTCCGCGAGTTCAACCACATTGCCGTCTTTCTTGCAGTCATCGTTCTGACAGCATTCTTTGCCCGGCTGTTGTCCTTCGATCCGCTGCGTGCGGAAATGATTCCCATACTGGCCACGGTACTGCTGCTGTCCATTGCCTACAATCGCGTACTGGCGGCGATCACGGCCTTTTCCCTGTGCCTGATATTCACACTTTCCACGAGTGGTCGCTTCGATCAGTTCATTGTGCTGCTCTCCACATGCTCGCTGGCCATCATTCCGCTGGACCGCGTGGCCTCGCGAACAACGCTGGTGAAAGTCAGCTTTGTTTCGGCCATCACCTACTTCGTGATCAATCTGGGAATCGTGGTCATTCAGTCCCAATCCCTGAGCGAAGTTCTGGCCAATTCGTCGCTGCTGGCCGTGAGTGCCAAGGGAGCGTTGCTGTGCCTGATTGCCGGGTATCTCGTGGCGGGAACGCTGCCGCTGATCGAATCGACATTCGGAGTCGTCACGGACATGAGTCTGCTGGAACTCAGCGATCCATCGCATCCGCTGCTGCAGGAACTCGTGCGGCTCGCTCCTGGAACCTACAACCACTCCGTGGCGGTGGCCAGTATTGCGGAAACTGCAGCGGAACGAATTGGCGGGAACGACCTGCTGGTTCGCGTGGGCGCCTATTTCCACGACATCGGCAAGATGCTCAAGCCCAACTATTTTGTGGAGAATCTTCAGGCCGGCGCAGAGAGTCCGCACAACAGCCTGAACCCCGCAATGAGCACGCTGATCATTATTGGTCACGTCAAAGATGGAATCGAACTCGCCGAACAGTACAAATTGCCGCAGGCCATAATCAATTTCATCGAGCAGCATCACGGCACCACGCTGGTGGAGTATTTCTATCGCGAAGCAACCAAGATCGTGGAGTGCCAGCCGGATCATCGGACTGACGCCGAGGAATCGTCCTTCCGCTATCCAGGTCCCAAGCCGCAAACCAAGGAAGCGGGTGTCCTGATGATCGTCGACGCTTGCGAAAGCGCGTGCCGCACATTGACGGAGCCGACTCCCAAGCGCATCGAATCCCTGGTAAAAAGCATCATCATGCGTCGACTGACTGACGGCCAGTTTGATGAGTGCGAACTGAAGATGAATGAACTGCACACGATCGAAGAATCGGTGATCAAGTCGCTGATTGGTATCTATCATGGCCGCATCCGGTATCCCGATGCGAAGGAGCCCAAAGAGCCCCGTGACTCCGATGCCCCTCGACTGGAACGTCCCAGTTCCGCTGGTCAGCCTGGACGATCTGAAGAAGCGAAGACCGCCTGATGTTCGACATTGAGATCAACAATCAACAGTCGACGATGAACATCGACAAGGGGATCCTGGAGGCTCGCCTTGTGCAGACACTCCAGGCCGAACACGTGGCCGGTGCCAGTCTCAGCGTCGCCATTGTGACCGATGAGGCCATTCATGCGGTCAATCGCGATCATCTCGGTCACGACTATGCGACCGATGTCATCAGCTTCCTGTACTCCGATGACGCTCCTGACCCCGGTTCAGACTCAACCGCTCCCCGAGGCGCAGGCAAAGTCATTGACGGGGAATTGGTCGTCAGTGCCGAGACCGCAGTTCGCGAAGCCCGACGTTTTGGCTGGCAACCCCAGGATGAACTCAGCCTGTATCTGGTGCATGGCCTGCTGCATCTGTGCGGCTACGACGATCTGACCGAAGAGGAATTGCCGTTGATGCGTCAGCGAGAGCGGGAGATCTTGCAAATCTGGGGTTTGACACCACACTATGAAGAGGCCGTTTAATAACTTCCGGACCTGGACACCAGTTGCCCGGTTCGATCAGGTCCTTAGCCAAAAAGCCCTTCTCCATCAGTGATCAGCTCGATCGTCAGTGGCCTGTGTTTCGCCGCCAGTTTCTTCCTGGCCATTTCGGCGTACAGCCTGCGGAATTTTCTCCGCAGTCGGCTGGCCCATGTTTGCCGACAGCGCGGTAACGAAGCGAGATTTGGAGAAATCCTTCGCGAAGATGAAACCGCCCTGGCCAGCTGTGAAATTCTGTACCTGCTGACCCTCACGGGGGGCGTCTTCGCGTTCCTGCTGGATCACCTGCGAGGAGAAGTTCCCCCACTGCAGATCGCCTGGAGCATGGTCTGGCTGGGGCTGGGAGCCTGGGGATTGCTGTTCGTAGTCGCCCGTGCCATTTCGCGGGCCGCCGGAGAGTGGTTTCTATTCTTCACCTGGCCCTGCACACGGTTGCTGATTCCGATCACCGCTCCGTTGCGGCTCATTGCCCGACTGGCGGACACGATGTTTCACCGACTCGCCGGTCGCATGGACCCCGACGACGAAAATCTGGAGACGCTCGCCGAAGAGATCCAGAGCGTGGTCGATGAGGGCGAACGAGAAGGGCTGCTGGAGTCGCGTGCCGGGCGCATGATTCATCGACTGATGGAACTGCGACAGGAGGATGTCCGGGCCATTATGACCCCCCGGACAGATATCGTGCTGATTGAGTCTGACAGCTCGCTTGACGATGCACGCAAGGAACTGCTCGAAGCCGGCCACTCGAGAATCCCCGTCATCGAAGAAAATCTCGATGAAATCCTGGGCATTCTTTATGCGCGAGACCTGCTGGAAGAAATCGTCAAAGAACAGCCTCGCCCACTTGTCGAGATTCTCCGCGAACCGTTTTACGTTCCGGAAACGATGACGATCGACGCACTGCTGGAAACGATGAAGCGCAAGCGGTTGCACATGGCCATCGTGCTCGACGAATACGGCGGCACCACCGGTCTCGTCACACTGGAAGACATTCTGGAAGAAATTGTCGGGGACATTGCGGACGAGTTCGACGAAGAAGAAGGCGACGAAGTTCAGGTCATTGATGAACTGACCCTGTCCGTTGATGCCCGGATGCATCTGGATGAACTCAACGACCGCTTTGAACTCGACTTCCCGGAAGATGCGGACTTCGATTCCGTCGGCGGTTTTGTCTTCTTTGAACTGGGCCGCATCCCCAAAGCGGGTGAATCATTCCGCTGGGGCCATGTCACGATCACTGTGACCGAAGCCACGCCGCGACAGATCGTCAAACTCGAACTCAAGCACGACTTTCCGTGGCCGACATCCAGACCACACGACGGTGTGCACGCATCTGGAACCAACGTATCGCCCAATGGCCGGCAGTTGGTCCCAAGCGAATCTGACGAAGCAGCGCCACCAGCGTGACCTGCACGTCACAAGGCGCCTGCGCAAGCCATACGCGGTGATACTGGTCGGCGTGTGAGATCGTCGACCAGAGACACCATTTGCCTTGGGCTGAATGGTTTCATCAGCAGCCTGTTGATCCCCAACGACACCTGCAGTTGCTGCTCGGACAGTTCCAGCCCCCGTGCCGTCAACAGGACGATCGGAACATTACGCAATTCTGGTCGCTCCCGCAGATAGCGGATCAGCCCCAGCCCATTGAGTCGCGGCATTTGGAAGTCCGTAATGATCAGCTGTGGGGGCGGCTCCTGATCCAGCACTTCCAGAGCAGCGACGCCATCTGCGCAAGTAATGACCTTCCATCCGTGCCGCACAAGGGTCAATTCGATCAGCCTCGTCATGTGTGCTTGATCGTCGCAAACAAGAACCCAGGACATAGCAACCCTCTCTTTCGCATCGGTGTGCAGGTCAAACAACAAAAACCTAATCCACACCCGGCAACTCGGAGATACGACTCCCGCAGACCACGCCAAGAATTCTCAATCGACGAAGTCGTTCGCAGCAAGAAACGAACAACCGTCGCACCGTGAGCCATAAACCACGCCGTTCTGAGGTGAACTACTGCAACTTATCGACTCATCGCACAGGGCGGCCTTCTCCGTCCGGTCTCGTCTGCCGGTCGCGAAAGCCCAAAGAGCCCCGTTTGCGTCCTATGCATGATCTGTCCAGAATACAAAACGGTACGCTTTGACTGGCGTCCATTCCGCCCGGTTCTGTGCTTGTATCGAGGTCTCTGTCCCATGCAGATCAAGTTCGCGTTCCAATGGTGTTGCTGCCTGCTCTCGCTCACGACCAGTGCCCTGGTGGCGGCGGAAAAGCCCAACATTGTGATCGTCTTCACGGACGATCAGGGCTACGCCGATGTCGGCTGTTTTGGTGCCACTGAATTTGCGACACCAAACCTCGACAGCCTGGCTGCGCGAGGGCGCAAGTTCACCAACTTCTATGTGGCACAGGCGGTGTGCGGCGCATCGCGCGCCGCTCTGCTGACAGGTTGTTACTCAAATCGCATTGGCATGCTGGGGGCTCCCAGCGACAGGAGTCGGCATGGGATTCACGAACGGGAGAAGCTGATCCCCGAACTCTGCAAGGAGCAGGGTTACGCAACCGCCATGTTTGGCAAGTGGCACCTGGGGCATCACAAACAGTTCCTGCCGATTCATCACGGCTTCGATGAATACTTTGGTCTGCCGTACTCCAACGACATGTGGCCGTACCACCCAGATGGCCCCAATCGCTTCCCAGCGCTGCCGATGATTGAAGGCGATGAAGTTGTGAATCCAAACGTTACCCCTGAGGATCAGGTTCATCTCACCGAGTGGTACACGCAGCGCGCGGTGAAATTTATCGATGAGCACCACGAGCAGCCCTTCTTCCTGTACCTGGCACACTCCATGCCGCACGTTCCTCTGTTTGTCACCGACCGCCACAAGGGGAAGAGCGAGCAGGGGATGTATGGCGATGTGATCATGGAAATCGACTGGTCTGTCGGCCAGATTGTCGATGCTCTCAAGCGTCATGGAATCACGGATAATACACTCATCATTTTCACCTCGGACAATGGCCCCTGGCTCAGCTACGGCAATCACGCCGGCTCGGCTGGCCCGCTGCGGGAAGGGAAGGGGACTTCGTGGGAAGGAGGCGTACGCGAGCCCTGCATCATGTGCTGGCCCGGAAAAATCCCGGCCGGGACGGTGTGCGATGAACTGGCCGCGACGATCGACATCCTGCCGACTGTTGCGGAAATCATCGGCGGAAAATTGCCCGACCATCCGATCGACGGCCTCAATATCCTACCCCTGCTCACACAGGGCAAAGACGCCAAAACTCCGCACGAAAGCTATTGCTACTATTGGGGCAATCACCTGGAAGCCATTCGCAGTGGAGACTGGAAACTCCACTTCCCGCACAGCTACCGCAGCCTCACCGGCGAGCCGGGCAAAGATGGACTCCCCAACGGCTACACGCAGGGAAAAACCGGCTTGGCTCTTTATAATCTGAAGGAAGACATCGGCGAGACGACCGATGTCAAAGAGGCGCATCCCGAGGTCGTCGCCCACTTGCAGGCACTCGCGGACAGCGCCCGGAAGGAGCTGGGAGACTCCGCCACCAGGCAGCAGGGATCAGGTTATCGCCCGCCGGCAAGGATCGAGTAACGCTCACATCAACAAACGGCCACCAATTACCGTGTGCGGGAATCAACTCCGTAATGCCGGAATTCCGACGCGGTCAGGACTCGGCACGGGCAGGAAACTGCCTACAATGCCGTCATGATCCAGCACGGTTTTCTTGGCAATGATGCCTCATTTATGCTCGACTTTGTGGTCGTGGCCCTGGTCCTTGTGGTCCCGGTGCTGCTCTACAGCCTGTATGTGGTGAAGTTTCAGCACAAGTACGGGCTGCATCGGTTCCTGCAGATTGCTCTGGGCATCACGCTGCTGGTTGCCGTCGGCCTGTTCGAGATCGACATGCGGCTGCACGGCGGCTGGGAAAACATCGTCAACAAGGACCCCGCAGCTCCACGTCTGGGCGAAGCACAACTGGCCGCCGTCCGTCAGGTGCTGGGCATCCACCTGATCTTTGCGATCAGCACACCATTCCTGTGGGGTACGACCCTGTTCCTGGCACTTAAGCGCTTTGCCAAACCTCCCGTTCCAGGAACGCACAGCAAATTGCACAAGACGCTGGGCTGGCTCTCCGTCGTCGATCTGGTGGCCACATCGGTGACGGGGCTGTGGTTCTATTACGTCGCCTTCGTTGTCTAAAAGAATCAGGGCGATGCTGAGAGGAAATCACAGCACCGCCCCAAGGCGAACAAATTCTTCCAATACACCAGCCAAACCGTGAGCGGCTCCCGCGGTTCAAGTGAGCACTGGCGAAGACTACTCCAGATTCCGCAGGCGGATGTTCTTGAACTCGACCCACATCGGGGCTCCGGCGTGCAGCTGCAGAGCCAGGATGCCTTCGAGCAGAGCATGCTCGGCATCATCGGTGAAGTCGAGCACCAGCTTGCCGTTCATGTAGTGCTGGATGTTGCTGCCCTTGGCGATGATGATCACATCATTCCATTCATCAACCTTGAACAACTCCTGATACTCTTCCGCAGTGATCAGGTGATCGAGGACCTTTTTCTTGTCGCCTTCCCACACGGCCTTTTCGCCACACAGGCAAATGCGACCACGCTTGCCCCCTTCATCGTAGATGAAGCCGGAAACGTTGGGGAATTTGTTCTCGTTGCGAATCTCGTGCTGGTA
The DNA here is from genome assembly GCA_020426515.1 of Planctomycetaceae bacterium. Classification (GTDB taxonomy): domain Bacteria; phylum Planctomycetota; class Planctomycetia; order Planctomycetales; family Planctomycetaceae; genus JACKHO01. The sequence goes on from JAGQPW010000048.1 coordinate 11,431, forward strand.
ACCGCGAACAACCCAGTCGTTGCGGACCTTGCCATCGGTGATGTGCCTGGATCGGTACTGAATTCCAGAGTTGTTGCTGGCCGAAGCGCGGAAGGATAGACGCAATTCGAAGTCCTTGACCTGACCTTCGGTGCAGATCAGGAACGTATTTCCATTCGCAGCTTCTTCCTTGGTCGTTTCTCCGTGGATGACGCCATCGCGAACGGACCACAAACGGGAGTCGCCGTTCCAGCCGGTCAGATCTTTGCCATTGAACAGCGGCTTCATCCCGGCGGCGCATCGGCGGCCCAGACGGGGGCAGCCGCGAAGGCGAGCAACAGGCACAGCGAATATCGAATCATGAGCGTTTCTCCTTGTGGTGGATATCTGCAGCGGGAATGCTCGCAGTATGATGAATGCGTAGACAAATCGCCATTCTCGGCCGGGAACGGGCCCCTCATCGCCATTTAGGAGCGAGCGGTTCTGAGGGTCGCATGGGGCCAGCACGGCACTTCAACCGCCGGATGCGGCCTTTTCGCGCGCCTGCTTCAGCCGGGCTTCGTACTCGGCCAGAATACCTTCGGGGTCGTCGTCGAACGCCTGTTTACATCCCGTGCAGCAAACGTAGTAAGTCTTGCCCTTGTAGCTGACCGGGATCGATGCTGCCCCCCCCGTAACCACGCATTCCGGCTGCCCGCCGCCGGGAAGCGCTAGCCGCGTACCTGCCCGCGTGTATCCCACTTCGGCCACGCGATTGAAATTCCCATCCGAAGAGCCACGCTCCTCGAACAGCACCAGCGTCCGCTTTTCGTTCAACAGCGTCACGGTGACGCGCTGCTGGGCCGCATTGCCGCCGCTCGTGAGCACCAGTTGGTTCTTATCCCAACTGCCGGTGAGTGTTTCCGTCGACCCATCCGGGGACTTCAAGGTCATCTGGTACTGCTTGTGAGCCGGGTCGTAGGTCACGACCCCTTCGGCCGCCAGCTTCCCCTTGTCAACGACATACTTGATCGCGGCCTGCTTTCCAGAGAAGTCCCAACTGAACTCTGCCTTCTCAGACCATGCACCGGCATTCGAACCGCGTCGAGGTTGACCCACGCCGCGCCAACCGCCGACGACAGGATTCAGCGACTGGAGCGCTTCGCGAACCGCCGGGTCCGACTGACCTGCCTGCGGATCGGCCAGCGAATCCCCCACGAGTCCCAAGAGCAACAGCGCAGCGCCAACATGCAGATACGATGTTCGACAGAGCTTCGACATGAGCGCATACCTCAACAGAAATCCAATCGACCGCAGGCCAACACGTGCCGCCATATCATTCCGATACACGGAACGGCATCTCACATTCAACCCCGCTGACGCCCCTTCGGACCGCGCCAATCACACACTCCATAATGGAAGCGGCAATTCACTGCGGGAGTCACTTCTTCTGCTTGGCTTCAAACTCGGCGAGCCAGGTCTCGGGATCTTCTTCGAAGGCCGCCTTGCAGCCTGTGCAGCAAACCCAGTAGCTCTTTCCCTTATAACTCACCGAAATCGTTCCCAGGCCGCCGGAGATGATGCAGGTCTTGTCGCCATAGTCATCATCGCTCTTGGCAAAGGACGTTCCTGCGCGCTGAGTGGCGACTGTGTCGAACCGCAAGAATCGCGATCCCTGACTTCGAGCGAGTTCCACCAGGTAACGGTTGTTGTGCTGCTGATTGAGAACCACCTGCCACGTATCACGGGGCGATGTCCCATCAATCTGGTCGAGTTCCAGTTTGTACTTGATGTGCAGCCTGTCATCGTCCCCTTGGAACTTTTCGGCCGCCTGGGAAAACGTCCCTTCGAAGGTCCGCTTCCCCCCCTCCGTATCGGTGGTCACCAGTTGAAACACCTTGCGATCCGTCAGGTAGGTAATGCGGGCTTCCTTGAAATACGGACTCGCCTCGGACGTCATCACCATGGCTGGCTGGTTGCGATCGGTCTTGAAGTCCCAAACCCAGTTCGGCTGATCGAGTCCCTTAAAGTCTCCGAAATCTTTCTGAGTGGTCCCGCGCCAGGCCCCCAACATAATTTGCAGCGGGTCCATTGCCTCCAGTATTTCCTTCCGATGAGCCGCTCCATTCGTTGTTGATGCCGACCGAGCTGTCGATGTCCCGGTTCCAGCCGTATCGGGAGTGGCATTCGAGGACGAGCCGCTGAGAGAGATGGTAGGAATCGCCATCGGTTGCGTACTGGGAATCGTGGGAACAGCGGGTGTCGAGGGACCACCAGCCATTTCACTCGCTGGCGACTCCGCAACGGTCGACGCGGGGGCAGGGGAGGCGGGCTGCTCCGCGACCGGTGTCGAAGTCCCTCCTCCACAGCCAGCCAGCAACAGGCTCATTCCGCAGCAAACAAACGGCAACAGCTTGAGCATTTCAGTTCTCACACAATGAACAACGGCGAATCTCTCCCGTGAGTCTACCGCGTGAGCAATCGGGATCAAATCCCGATGGTCATCCCGAGGGGTACGGGCTGGGAACTGATTGCGGAGACTGATAGTCTGCCCCGGCAGGAGTCCGCACCGTCGCGATGCATAATGGAGGCAGAGTGAGTTTGTCGTTGTTGGAAGGATTGACGCCGAATCAGCTGGCGGCGGTGCAGCATCTGG
>JAGQPW010000048.1:14053-22730 GCA_020426515.1 Planctomycetaceae bacterium
TGCATAATGGAGGCAGAGTGAGTTTGTCGTTGTTGGAAGGATTGACGCCGAATCAGCTGGCGGCGGTGCAGCATCTGGATGGCCCATTGCTCATTCTGGCGGGGCCAGGATCGGGCAAGACTCGCGTTGTCACGCGCCGAATTGCCAATCTCGTGGCCAATGGTGTTCCCCCCAGGCAGATTCTGGCGATCACCTTCACCAACAAAGCCGCAGACGAAATGCGCGAGCGGGTGGAGCAACTCCTCCCGGGAAGCCATGTCTGGGTCAGTACATTCCATCGGTTTTGTGCCCGACTGTTGCGGCAGTACGGCAACGTGGTGGGACTCGATTCAAACTTTTCGATCCTCGACACCGGCGACCAGAAGCTGCTGATCCGGCAGGTGCTGCATGATCTCGATTTCGACCCGGTGCACTACGCCCCGGACAAAATTCTCTGGCGTATCAGTAATGCCAAGAACGAATGCCAAAGCCCTGAGCAGTATCTTCGAAAGCTGGAACACAGCGTCGGCGATCACCTGCAGGTCGTGACGGGAAAGGTCTTCCAGCTGTACCAGCGCCGACTGCTCGATGCCAACGCAGTCGACTTTGACGACCTGCTCCTGCATGTGGTTCACCTGCTCGAAGCGAATGCCGAACTGCGCGCGACGCTGGGCAGCCGATATCGCTACATTCTGGTGGATGAGTATCAGGACACCAACCTCGCCCAGTATCGAATCGTGCGGGCCATCGCCCATCGGTATCAGAACCTGTGTGTCACTGGCGATCCCGATCAGTCGATTTACGGTTGGCGTGGAGCGCGCGCGGCGAACATTACGCAGTTCCGGAACGACTTTCCCAAGCAGGTCATCGTGCCGCTGGAGCAGAACTTCCGCAGCACCAAATCGATCCTCAGCATTGCCGATCAGCTGATCGCCCGGAATCAAAACCGGCTCAAAAAGCAGCTCTACACCGATAATCCGGATGGTGTGCCGCCTCAACTGATGATCTTCTCCGACAGCCACGCCGAAGCCGATGGGGTCGCTCGGCAATTGCGAGAGCTGGTCGAAGACGGCGAATTCGCCTGGCGGGACATTGCGGTTTTCTACCGCGTGAACGCCCTTTCCCGGCAACTGGAACAGGCCTTCATGCGGCATCGCGTGCCGTTCCAGATTGCCGCCGGTGTCGGCTTCTATGAACGGGCCGAAGTCAAAGACCTGCTTGCCTACCTGAGGCTGGTTCACAATCCGGCCGACCGCAGTGCGTTTTCCCGGGTCGTGAATACGCCATTGCGTGGACTTGGAAAAACCTCGCAGAATCGACTGATTGCCTGGGCCGATCAAGAAGGGCTCACGCTGCTGGAAGCAGCGCTGCGGGCGAAGGAGATTCCCAAACTTTCGAAGGCCGCCATCGTCAAATTCCCGGCATTCGCGCGAATGATGGACGAGTTCTCGCTGGCGGCGAGTGGCTCAGTGGGAGACTTGCTCACTCGAATTATTGAACGCACACAGTTCGTCAGGCAGTGGGACGCCAGTGGCTCGGAACAGGATCGCGATCGGCTGTCCAATGTCGACGAACTTGTAGCCGCTGCCCGCGCCTACGATGCGCATGCGGGAGATGAAATTACTTTGGAAGGGTTCCTCGAACAGGTGGCGCTCGTCAGCGACCTGGATTCGGTCGATCGCAGCAGCGGTGAAGTCACACTCATGACCATGCATGCTGCCAAGGGGCTGGAGTTTCCGGTCGTCGTCATCATTGGACTGGAGGAAGGACTGATTCCACACGAACGGTCGTTGCGGGACAACAATCGGGATGAACTGGAAGAGGAACGTCGACTGTTGTTTGTCGGGGTGACCCGGGCACAGCAGCGGTTGTTCCTGACACAGTCCCATATGCGATCCATGCATGGTCGCACGATGCCGACCATTCCGAGTCCATTTCTCGATGAGTTCCCGGTCGACCGCGTTCATTGCGATGGAGACACGTGGGAACAGAGCGAACCGTGGTTCACGGAACCAGCGATCGACTTGCGTGAAGATGAACCAGCCCCCCCGAAACCATCAAATCTGCCGAGCGACCTGCTCAGCAAACTCAAGACTGGAGCCCAGCTGGCCGGTGGTGGAAGCAGTGGAAACGTACAGCTGCCAACCGGATTTTCGATCGGCATGCAGGTGCGGCATCCACGCTATGGACTTGGAACCGTTATCGACCTGCAGGGGATGGGAGCCAATCGCACGGTGAGAGTCCGATTCACACAAGATGACCGAGTGCAGGACTTCGCCAGCCGCCACGCTCCCTTGCAGCCCGTTGGAAACTGAACGTGTGGTGCCAATGCGATTTTGCATTGCGCCAACATCGCGATATGCTGAGAGTCAGTCATCACACCTTGAGGACTGTGAGTAACGGATGAAGCGTACGTCTTTCCTGCAACTGACTTCTCCGGCATCGGCGATCGCAGCCCTGCTCGGTGTGGGATTGTTGCAGGCTGACGAACCGCAGCCGGTCAAAGCCACTGCTCGGGCACGTGTTGTGGCGGAGGCCAGGGCCATCCTCAAGCAGGCTGACGACGGCACCTGGAATGAGTCCCTGCTGGAAGGACAACAGCGACTCGCCGACGCATTGCGTCAGTTGCTCAGCGGCTCGCAGGGGACTCCTGCCCCGGAACAGCCTTCACCCGGTGAAACCGAGGCATCCCAACCAACCGGGCTGAACAACACTGGAACGTCGGTCTCCCCCTCGACCACTGCAGGCCCCGTCCCCCCCAATGCTGGTCCGCAGCAGCCCAGTTCCGTCCGACCACTCGCCGACGCCATCTGGGGACATCTACCGGCCCGGGAACGCGACGAACTGTATCAGTCTTACAGCGAGCAGTATCTCCCGCAGTACGACCGCGCGTTGCGAGAATACTTCCGCGCACTGGCCGAGATTCCCGGAGATGCAATGGGCGATGCTCCCGACGAGCGGCCATCTTCGCCTGATGATTCTCGTGGCAGCAGCACTCCGCAGGAAACCGGAGTCGAGGAACGCGATTAGGCGCCTTCCACCACCACGGCAGCGGCCTGGCCGCAACGCGTGTAGTTGGCAGCGACGAACAATTTGTTGTCGGTCGCCTGAGGTGCCCCGGTCACAACGTTAATGCCGAGCGATGAATCGACCCCACGCGTATTCAGTGTTTGCGGAATCTGGCCAGCGGTATCGAGCGAGAGCAGCGAAGCGGCAATGTTGAGGAAGCCGTCTCCTGCGCCGCAATTTCCGGTGTATCCCTGAATGGAGGTTACAGGGATATTGCGACCACCAAAGACTTCGCGAATCGCAGCCGCTTCGGCAGCATCGCCCAGTAGACTGCCGTTTCCGTGGGCGTGGTAGTGGCCAACATCATCGGCACTGACCCCGCTCCGGCGCAAGGCGGCAGTCATGGCATTGACCAGCGCACGATGCGGGTCGATTTCCCCGTCTGGACGAGCGACGCAAGACGAGGCTCCTCCCAGAACGCGGCCCCAAATCTTTGCACCGCGAGCAACGGCATGCCCCTCTTCTTCCAGCACAAAACACCCGGCCCCCTCACCGCACACTGCGCCGGTTCGGCTCTCATCGAAAGGTCGACACGTCCCGGCTGGATCACTTTCGTCGTAACCAAGCTGTTCCCAGAAACGACCGTGGACCGTACGAACCGGATGCACTCGTGTGCCCGTTCCGCCCACCAACATCACGTCGGCAGCACTGCGTTCCATGATGTTCAGAGCTTCGGTCAACGCCACGCCGGTCGATGCTTCGTCCACCGTGACTGAATTGTTCGGTCCGAATGCCTGAGCGAAAATGGCAATATGGCAGGCGGGCATGTTCGGCAGATACTTGAGCATCCACAGAGGCTCCATCGCCTTCAGGCCGTACTCGCCCCATTTGTCGATGCAAAACATCCCCGACTCATCGGAGCTCTTGCGGCAGGCATCAGCCAGATGATCGGGCGTAAAGAACATCAGGTTGGCACCGTATTCGACACCGAACCGTTCGTGAACGACGGCCTGCAGATCCAGCCCAGAATCGGCCAGAGCCTGCATTGCTGCTGCGGCTCCCAACTGAATCTCGCGGCACATCACCTTGAGGGCCTTGCGCTGCTCTTTTTCCTTCAGAAACTCCTTTTTGGCGGATTCGTCCGTGAAATCGCGGACCTCTCCACCAATCTGTCCGGGCGTTGCCGCGCCACGATAGGCGGTAATCGGCCCCACGCCGGTTCGGCCAGCCTGCAGGTTCTCCAGGAAAGATCCCCGGCCAATGCCGATTGGAGAAACCAGCCCCATACCGGTCACGACGATTTTCCGCTTTGCGTTGCTTACCATCTCAAGCCACAGTCAATCAGTAGTCAATCGATTGGCGCGAACATCGATCGGTGGCGCCAAGTCAATTCGGCCAATCTCCGACATATCTCGCACAACCCGATCCGGTCAGGTGTCTTACTATCCGGGCATCTTAGCGGTCATCACGGCCGAGGGCGAGACTACAGCCCCCCTTGAATCCCGGTGACGCGACCGCGAAGATAGAAGGAGGTTCCCCAGTCCGCATTTCCGGTGCCAACATGAACAGTCCCGCCCCACTCGACAGCCTGCATCACATCGCAATTCAGGTCAAAGATATTGCCGAAAGTGTTTCCTGGTACAGAGAAACGTTCGCATGCGAGATCGCGTACCAAGACTCCACATGGGCCATGCTGAAATTCGCGAATACCAATCTCGCACTGGTACTCCCAAATCAGCACCCGACGCACTTGGGATTCTCGTGCCCAACTGCCAGCCAGCATGGTGAACTGAAAACTCACCGCGATGGAACCCGCTCGATTTACATCAGCGATCCCTCAGGGAATGCAGTCGAGCTGATGGACCCCGAATCGCTGTAGTGCCTACTCCGCAAACAGCGTTGGCATAAAATTCCGAAGATACGTGGCAGATTGCCACAGAGCGGCCTGTCGGCTGCCCAGCGTGCCTTCATAGGCCCGATCTTCAACTTCAACACACACCGGTCCGCGATATCCAACATCGGTCAGCACCGAGAAGAACTGCCCCCAATTGACGTCACCCAGCCCGGGAAGCTTGGGAGTGTGATACTCATTCGGATGGGCCAGAATCCCGACGCGATCCAGCCGGGCCCGATCCATTCGAACATCCTTGGCATGCACGTGAACCAGCCGATCGGCAAACTCCCGCAGTGGGGCAATCGCATCCATCTGCTGCCAGATCAGATGTGAAGGATCGTAATTCAGGCCAAAATGGGAGCTGAGGATGTCTTCAAACATGCGGCTCCAGATGGCTGGGGAAACGGCCAGATTCTTGCCGCCTGGCCACTCATCCGCAGTGAACAGCATCGGGCAATTTTCGATGCCGATCCGGACATCATGCTCTTCCGCCAGTCGGACGAGTGGTTTCCAGGTTTCCAGAAACCGTGGCCAGTTGTCGTCCACCGACCGCGTCCAGTCTCGCCCGACAAACGTATTGACCACGTGAATGCCGAGCTTTGGAGCAGTGCGAATCACCTTTTCCAGGTGGGTTACCGCCAACTCAGCGTCATCGCGACTGGGCGACAATGGATTCGCATAGTATCCCAAACCGCTGATGGAGACTCCGGATTCCTCCACGAGTTCCACGTACTGGGCCGCGGCTTCGTCGGTGAGTGTGGTGACATCAATGTGGGTCACGCCGGAATAACGGCGGTCAGCCTTGCTGACTGGCCAGCACATCACCTCGACACAGTCGTAACCGGCGTCCGATGCCAGAGCCAGAACCTGATTCAGGGCCAGATCCGGAAGAATCGCGCTGACAAAACCGAGCTGCATTGGTGTCCCCAGACAAGTGTTCGTTGGTTGACGACTGAACGTCCTGTTCTCACGAACAACGTATCGGAGGACCCCGATTTCAGCTACTCACTCCAGACCGATTCCACGAGGCGGTCCAAAGCTTTTTCGAAGCGTTCCTCGGTATCGTAAGCCCCACTGGCAATCTGAGCCTGAATCTGAGCCAGTCGTCGCGCACGGGCCGAGCCAGTCAGTCGGCCGGCTGGCACATGCTCGGCAGCGGAGGGCGTTTGATCCTCATGGGGATCGCGGGGTGTAGATGCATCCATCAGAAACTCCTCGACTTGCGCCGAATCACTCGAACTCACGGCAGACTGCTGGGCAGACTCGTTCGTCGACGTTTTCGGCAATTCCTGCCGATCATACGCCGAACAATCGTGCTGCATCAACAGCGACTGGACTTCATCGAGGAGGTCAACGAGAGGGAACAGTGAACGAAGCTGGGGTCGCATGGAAAGGCTCCTCGCGACCGTCCTGGTGCAAATTACACGCCCGAAAGCGTGGCGTCATGCTGACTTATGAGTGAGTGTCACCAACCATGGTGTCACGTTGTGTTACCCAGAATATCGACCCGCTCCCCGGTCGGACTGCAATCATTTCACAAATGATTTTTTCCGCGGAGAATTGCTCAAGACCAAGCCGCTGACCAACGACTGCGTGCTGCCACCCTCCGGGACCGCGGTGCTACGAGTTTCGCTGCGGCAGCCCTGCCAGCACATTGTCCATATAGCGCAGACTCTCGTTTGCAATGTGCTCGGCACCCGGAGAATAGTCGAAGACCTCAACCGATACCCATCCGGAGTACCCCGACTCCAGCAGCGCGGTGAAGATTGGCTCGTAGGGCGTTTCCCCCATCCCCGGCCCCAGCAGGTTGCTGTCGTTCACATGGAAATGCCGTGTCCAGCGTGCGAACTCGTGAATCAGCTCCGGTAGAGGAGTGCCCTCTCCCAGCATCGCCTTCACGTCCTGGTGCAGCGCGAAGTTGGGATGGCCGACCATTTCGATCAGTTCAACCCCCTCGGCACAGGTGTTGATGAAGTTGGTTTCCTTGGTCGTGAGCGGCTCGATCAGCAACTGCACGCCACGTCCGGCAATCTCGGGCATGGCCTGACGAAACACTTCCGCCGCTCGCTCCATCGCGACTTCTTTCGTCACTCCCGGTTGGAGGCTGCGCTGATGCGGTGAACCAAACACCATCACCTTGCCTCCGAGGTCACCGCACAGGTGCCCCAGTTCAACCAGATATTCCGCAGTCCGCTGCCGCATGGATGCATCGTCCGTCGTGAGATGCATCCCTTCCGTTTTCGCGAGCAACCAATGCAATCCAATGATCTCCAGTCCCGCATCAGCCGCGCATTGACGCAACCGGTCGCGGTCGGCCTGAGACAATCCCTGCGGCGCCGCCGCCAGCGTGAATGGGGCGACTTCCATGCCGGTGTAGCCAATGCGAGCGATGGCTTCGCATTGATCCTGCCAGCTCCAGTTCTCAAACAATTCCTGACAGATCGCGAAATTCATAATCAAATCCTGTCGACGCCACACATTCAGGAATGCTGGCAAACTAGGGGTCGTTTGACGGTTCGACCAACAATAGCACCCAGTCCAGTGCGTTGCGAATGACTCGGTTCTCCCGCCTCGAACTCCGTACAGCAGATCCTGCTCTTACGTCGACCACTTCAGTGGATGTGTACCGGAACTGCCCCTTTTGGCGACTGGGAGCATTCTGCCGGTTTCTCCAAACAAGCGTCCTCCACCTGCACAGGAAGGGTTAACGAGGCAATTTAGGGCAACTGGCATAGAGATTTCCGGCAATGCCCGCCGAAACCAGATTGTGGAGGGGTTCCATGTGTGAATCCACAGTCTGGGGGTTGAAGTGAAGAGGACTCGAACCATGAGACGCGTCTTATTGATGCCCGTGCTTGCAATGGTGCTGTCACTGACAAGCACTGGCGATGCCGAGGCAGGCCTGTTTTGCGGAATCGGCCGGTACCGATCTTGTCCAGTCGATGCATGCCAGCCATGCGGCGACTACTGTCAGGCCCGCGTAGCCTGCGGACCAACATACAAGACCGTTCGAGAAACGGTCTGGTGTACGGAAGAGTACACCGAATGCTGCACTGTCTATGACACCTGCATCGAGAAGGTTCCCGTCACCTGCAAGCGGGTGGTGTACGATACGTGCTACCGCAACGAGTGCTACACCGTTCGCAAGCCCTGCTACCACACGACCTATCGCGATGTGTGCTACACGGTCCGCAAGCCTTGCTACAAGACCTGCTACCGCACGGTGACCTGCCGTGTTCGTAAGCCGGTGTACAACACCTGCTATCGCAATGTCACCTACACCGTGTGCCGTCCCGTGACGCAGACCTGCTACCGTGACTGCTGCTACACCGTTCGCAAGCCCTGCTACAAGACTTGCTACCGCGATGTCTGCTGCACCACATACCGCACCGAAACGCAAACCTGTTACCGCGATGTCTGCCGCACGGAATATCGCCCCGTGACGGAAACCAAGTGCATCCAGGTTCCCTGCGGTGAATGGCAGACTGTGCAGAAGTGGGTTCCCGGTAGCAGCACGTCAACTTGCGATCCAGGTTGCAATACAACGCGACACTGCAAACTGCTGGGACGCTTCCGCTGGAATGCCTGTGGTGGCAACTGTGACTACACCCCAAGCTGCTGCGACAGCGGTTGCACGACCGGCTGTGACGAAATCGGCTGCTGCGAAGATCCAGGCCGCATGGTCTGCTGCCGGGTGTGGGTACCAAAGACCGTCACCAAGAAGATCTGCTGCACTCGCATGGTTCCAGAAGTGAAGCACTGCCGAGTGCCATACACCGTGTGCCGCCAGATTCC
>JAGQPW010000048.1:22830-26291 GCA_020426515.1 Planctomycetaceae bacterium
AAGAAGATCTGCTGCACTCGCATGGTTCCAGAAGTGAAGCACTGCCGAGTGCCATACACCGTGTGCCGCCAGATTCCTTGCACCACCACCAAGCGAGTGCCATACACCACGTGCTCCTGGACCTGCGAAACCCGCACTCGTCGCGTTCCTTACACGACCTGCCACATGGTTCGTGAATGCCGCACCAAGCAGGTGCCCTACACGACCTGCAGCTTCCGTGAAGAGTGCGTGACTCGCCAGGTGCCCTACACGACCTGCAGCTACACCTGCCAGACCTGCGTGAAGCGAATTCCAACAACGCACTGCACCTGGACATGCGAAACCCGTACTCGCAAGGTTCCCTACTGCGTGCCACGTACGGTTTGCGAAACCCGCGAAGTCTGCCACACCAAGCGTGTTCCACGCACCGTGATGGTGAAGAAGACCCGCTGTGTTCCCAAGGTGGTGTGCCGCCAGATCGCCTGCCACGACGATCCCTGTATCGCCGATCCAGGCAACTGCTGTGCTCCACAGACCTGTGCTGCTCCAGTCGGTGTAGCCCCCGGCACCGGATGTGACTGCACCAAGTAATTCGGAACACTCCGGACAAGAACGCCGTCTCTTGTAACCCCCGAGAGACCGATTTTGGCACCTGACGCGAACGCGTCAGGTGCACTCCGGAATGTTGTTTCCGTTCGCAGCGGCATGGTAAATCGAGTCTGAACCACAGGCCTGCAGAACATCACGTTCTGCAGGCCTGTTTTTATTTTCGATGCCAGTGTTGCCTGGGACGTTGCCAACGGCACCTGCCTGCGTGCGGGTAAAGAGAGTTCCGACATGGCATTCAACATAACCCGACGCCGTCGGCCAAGGAGACCACACAACCCGGCCTGCATGTTCAACTCAACAGCCGGTCGTTGTGCGGGGCAATCGCAGCCACCCCGACAGCCCGGGAGCGCGAAAACGAATCTCCGTCACCCTTCTTTGAGAGCCGTAATGATGTCGGCCACGGCCTGCTTGCCATCGGCGAACAGCATCAGCGAGTTCTGGTTGGCGAACAGCGGGTTGGGAATTCCGGCAAACCCGGGGGACAGACTGCGTTTGATCACGATGCAGGTCCGTGCCTTGTCCGCATTGATAATGGGCATGCCGGCAATCGGGCTGCTGGGATTCGTGCGTGCATCTGGATTCACGGTGTCATTCGCGCCAATCACCAGACAGACATCGGTCTGTTCCATGGTCGAGTTGATTTCGTCCATTTCCTTCAGCAGGTCATAAGGAATATCAGCTTCGGCCAGCAGCACATTCATGTGTCCCGGCATGCGTCCCGCAACGGGATGAATGCCGAATTCGACTTCAATGCCCTTGCTCTTCAGCAAATTTGTCAGGTCACGCACGGCGTGCTGAGCTTGAGCCACGGCCATTCCGTAACCGGGGACAATCACCACGCGAGTGGCCACTTCCAGCAACATGGCCACTTCATCGGCCGAGGTCGACTTGACCGACTTGTAGACTTCATCGGCGGAGGGACCATCTGCCGTCGGACCTAACGTGCCAAACAGCACTGCTGGCAACGAGCGGTTCATCGCATCGCACATCACCTTGGTCAGAATCAGTCCTGAAGCTCCAACCAGAGATCCGGCGATGATCAGCACGCTGTTATTGAGTACGAACCCGGTCGCTGCAGCAGCCAGACCGGAGTACGAGTTGAGCAACGCGATCACCACGGGCATATCGGCCCCGCCAATGGAAATCGTCAGAAATGCCCCCAACGCAAACGACGACAGGACCAGGAACCAATAGGTGAACTGCGCTGGCCGTGCGACCAGTGTGAACAACAGCAGAAGGATGAACAGTGCCAGACAGGCGTTGATCACCTGCTGCGAGGGCAGCGGTTTCACCTTCTTCATGAATTTGAATTCGGCCAGCTTGGCGAACGCAATCAAACTTCCCGATAACGTCACCGCTCCAATCAATCCGGACAGACCTGTCGCGGCAATCGCATCAACCCCCTGCGCCGACGATGCCCTCCAGAACTCGGCTCCGGCCACAAGGAACGAGGCGGCTCCCCCCAGGCCATTGAGCAGCGCAACCATCTCAGGCATCTGCTCCATCTTCACGTTGAGAGCAATGTATACCCCGATGGCTGAGCCGATCACCACGCCAGTCAGAATCACGCCGTAACCCACAACTCCCTGAGCGAACAGCGTCACCAGCACGGCGATCAACATGCCGATGGCGCCGAACAGATTGCCGCGTACTGCAGTCTTTGGTTTCGTCATTCCCTTCAAACCAAGAATGAAGAAAACTGCCGCAGCCAGGTAGGCAAGATCAATCAGGTTCTGATTCACAGCGGGCAACTCCAAGAGGCAATTCGCAAATGTGGATTCGTTCCGAGTGGGGATGCCTTAACGACGAAACTTCTGAAGCATGCGGTGCGTCACCAGAAATCCGCCCACAACATTCACGGTCGCCATAATGACCGCCAGCAGCCCGAGCATCGTCGCCAGATCAGTTTGCTCGGCACCGGAGGCCAACACCGCTCCCACCAGCGTCACACCGGAGATCGCATTGGACCCCGACATCAACGGAGTGTGCAGTGTGGGAGGAATTTTGGTGATGATTTCAAATCCCACAAAGACCGCCAGCACAAAGATCGCCAGACCGACTACCAGGGGATGCGTGCCCTGAGTGGGGACTTGTGTCGCTGTTTCTGCCAGGAGTTGGAACATGGAACGAACTGGGGCTGAGTTGGGAAACGGAACGGACAAATTCCAGAGAACATGCCACATCAGCTAGGACTGAATGCGGTAGGTGTCTGGCGGCGGATTCTTCTCATCTTCTTCTGCCTGACGGGCCGCCGCTTCGGCTGCTTCTTCGTCGACCAGCGATGGCAATCCGGCGATCTGACGCACCATGGGGTGTGTGACCTTTCCGCTGCACGAAACAAGCGTGCCAGCCACCACCTCATCGGTCATATCGAGCGTAACCTTGCCGTCCTTCACGATCGACTTCAGAAACGTGGTCACGTTGTTGGAATACATCTGGCTGGCGTGGCGAGGGATCGATGAGGGGAGGTTCTCCGGCCCCATGATCGTCACACCATGGACATCAATGGTCTCGCCAGGGCGCGTCAGTTCGCAGTTTCCACCACGCTCGGCAGCAAGGTCCACGACAACAGATCGTGGTGGCATCGCCTTGACCATTTCTTCTGTCAGCAGGATGGGTGCTTTTTTCCCGGGGATCGCCGCCGTGGTAATGACGACATCACTTTCGGCCACAACCTTCAGCATGAGTTCACGCTGCTTGCGATAGAACTCTTCGTCCATCTCCTGAGCGTAGCCTCCCTTGCCTTCAGCCTGAGTCAGCTCCATCTCAATGAACTTCCCCCCCAGACTCTGCACCTGCTCCTTCACAGCAGGACGCACATCGTACGCACTGACCACTGCCCCCAGTCGCTTGGCCGTAGCAATGGCCTGCAG
>JAGQPW010000048.1:26391-32737 GCA_020426515.1 Planctomycetaceae bacterium
TAGTGAGACACGCCGCAGCCTTGAACCTGAAGGCATGACTGCGACAATCACCGCTCCATCAATTCGTCCGGATCGCCTCATATGGCGAACCCTTGGCCGGTCAGGCCAAACTGGAGTGCCCGAGTGCGGTCGCTGAAACGGTTTCTCAACACTCTCGACTTGAAGTCGTCCGGCAAATGGACGCTCTTGTCAGTCCTCGTCGGAATCATTGCGGGTACGGGCGGGATCCTGTTCCAACTCGCCAGCCAGGCAGTCGTCGCCTACACCATCGCACCGATGGCAGGGTACGTACCTCCCGAAGCCCGGGGGGAACACGCCACGATCGATGCACACCCGAACGAGACCTTTTCCCCGCTGCTACTCGTCGCGGTGATGACCGCCGGGGGGCTGGCTTCGGGCTGGCTGGTGTACACCTTTGCCCCCGAAGCCGAGGGGCACGGAACCGACGCCGCTATTGATGCGTTTCACAACAAGCGCGGCATGATCCGCTGGCATGTCCCCATTGTCAAAACGCTGGCCTCCGCCATCACGCTGGGAACCGGAGGTTCCGGAGGTCGGGAAGGTCCCATTGCGCAAATTGGGGCCTCATTCGGTTCATTCCTCGCCACGAAACTGAATCTCTCATCCCGGGATCGACGCATCCTGCTGGCGGCAGGCATGGGCGCCGGGGTTGGATCGATTTTCCGCGCTCCACTGGCCGGGGCCCTGTTTGCTGCGGAGATTCTGTACAGTGATTCGGACTTCGAAGCGGAAGTGTTCATCCCTGCTGCAACCGCCTCCATCATCGGCTACAGCGTCTACACAATGTCGCTGCCGGAAAGTGTTCGCTATCTGCCCCTGTTTGGCAAACCGGAGACTCCGTTCATCGCGGGGAATCCCTGGGAACTGCTCCCCTATGCGGTTCTGGCCGTGCTGCTGGTGATCGTTGGAGCAATCTACATCAAGACCTTCTATGGCGTTCACAAGCTGTTCGCGAAGCTCCCCTTCCCGAAGACGGTTCGCCCGGCCTTGGGGGCGGCCATGGCGGGCGGACTTGGCGTGGGCCTGTTCTACGCGATGTCCCAGAATCCACATGCTCTGGCGGTTCTATCCACGGGATATGGCGTCCTGCAAACGGCACTCACCCATCCGGCCAGCATCGGCATCAGCGTATTGCTCGTTGTCGCCTTCGTCAAAATCCTCACGACGTCGCTGACGATTTCGTCCGGCGGCTCCGGCGGTGTGTTCGGTCCGTCGATGGTCATTGGAGGCTGCGTTGGATCCGCGGTCGGGTTGTTCTTTCAACAGCTGTGGCCCTCGGTTGTCCCGCGACCGGAAGCGTTCGGAATTGTGGGTATGGCGGGGTTCTTCGCTGGCTGCGCCCATGCACCGTTTTCCACCATCATTATGGTTTCCGAAATGACGGGGGGCTATGGGCTGCTGTTGCCCACAATGTGGGTTTCGACGCTGACGTTTCTGATGGGACGTCCCTGGAAGCTCTACACCAAGCAGGTGCCCAGCCGTCTGGAATCTCCGGCTCACCGGGGCGATTTCCTCGTCGATGTCCTCGAAGGCATCAAGGTCAGCGATGTCTACGACAAGACTTCCAACTACACGTTGATCCCCGAATCGGCGACTCTCGATCAAATCGTGCACATGCTGGCCGAAACCCGGCAGCACTATTTCCCAGTGGTCAACGGGGAAAAGAAACTCATCGGAATTTTTTCCGCCGACGATGTCCGCACGTACCTGTATGACGAAACGTTGTGGAAACTCGCCAACGCCAGAGATTTGATGAACGGCAACGTGGTCGCAGTCACTCCCGATGACGATCTCAACACGGCCATGCGCTGCTTTACCGCCATCGCGATCGACGAACTTCCAGTCGTCGATGCCGCCGATCGAGGAAAACTGCTGGGAACCCTGCGGCACAAAGAGACGATTTCTGCGTACAATCGTCGCCTGATGGAGTTCAAGAAGGCTGCGGCTGACCACGAATAGTCAGCCACCTTCGGGATGCTGGAGATTGCCCCTGTCCGGTTCTGCGCGCGAGTTTTCGATTTCCGTAATCCGTCAGCTGACGGAGCAGGGGTACACCGCGTACTGGGCCGGAGGCTGTGTACGCGACCTGCTGATGAATCGCGAGCCCACCGATTTCGATGTCGCCACCAATGCGACTCCGCAGCAGGTTCGCCAGTTGTTTGGCCACAAGCGAACGCTTGCCGTAGGCGAAAGCTTTGGCGTGATCATTGTTCTCGGCCCCAAATCCGTCGGGCAAGTTGAAGTCGCAACGTTCCGCAGTGAAGGGGAGTACCACGACGGTCGACGCCCCAGCACCGTCGACTACTGCGATGCCGAGCGCGATGCCCTCCGCCGCGATTTCACCATCAACGGAATGTTTTTCGATCCGGTCTCCGAAGAAATTCGCGACTACGTTGGCGGACAGGACGACCTGCGGCAGCGACTCGTGCGGGCCATCGGTAATCCGCCAGAGCGATTCACCGAAGACAAGCTGCGTCTGTTGCGCGCCGTCCGGTTCGCCGCGCTGCTGAACTTCGAACTGGATGCCGAGACAGCGCAGGCCGTGCAGGAGCTCGCCTCACAGATTGTCGTCGTGAGCGCTGAGCGAATTGCCCAGGAACTGCGAAAGATGCTCAGCCACCCGCAGCGGGCCATCGCCTTGCAGTTGATCCGCAATCTGGACCTGCTCCCCGTCTTGTTGCCGGAAGTCGAACAGCATGTGGTGCGATTCTCTGAGGAACGCTGGGACGAACTGTGTCGACGGCTCGCGGCATTGGGATCAGCGGACTTCCCAACGGCGATGGCCGCATTGCTGCGTCATGTTCCCTGCCCCATCGACTGGAACCGGAAGGACGCACCTCCACACGGAACCGTCCCCGACATTTGTCGTCGACTCAAGCTCTCGAACGAGGAGCGAGACCGCATTGCGTGGCTGGTCTCACATGCGGGACAACTCAATGACGTCCCAACACAGTCATTGGCTTCCGTCAAACGACTCGCAGCTCATCCCGACTTCCTTGCGCTGCTCCAGATTGAACGGTCCGACGCGACTGTCACGGGTCAGCAGGACACACCGTTCACGTGGCTCGATACGTTCCTGCAACAGACACCGTCCTCGGAAATCAATCCCCCCGAACTCGTAACAGGAAGAGATCTCGTTCAACTGGGGCACCAGCCAGGCCCCGCATTCCGAATCTGGCTGGAAGCCATCCGCGATGCGCAGCTCAACGGAACAATCAGCACGCGTGAGGATGCGCTGGACCTGCTGTCCACACTGGTTCAACAGGGCCCTCCTCCCGGGTCGTGATCCAGATCATTCTCGTGTGTACTACAGCGGCTGAGGCCTGTCATCCTCGGTGAACGACAGGCTCGCCGACTGCAAACGCCGTCGGACAAGATCGATGTGCAGTCTGAGGTTGTAGAACTCTTCCATGTACGACAGTGGAACTGAAACTTCCTGCAGCTCCTGTTCAATTGTGTTGACCTGATCCAGACTCGCCTTCAACACCTCCGGAGCCAGTTCAGCGAGACGCTGCTGGTCGATTTCCCGCAGCGTTCCGTACCAGCGATAAATGCGTGACCGAATCTGCCAGCGGTAGACGGGCGGAGCCAGCTTGACCAGGGGAATCAGCAATGTGAGCAACGGGACCAGCAGAATCTTGGTTCGATTGATCAGCGAAGCGACCCAGTAAGGCAGAATCCGAGTAAGAAACGAAGGGCCGTTCTGAAAGTAGTTTCTCGCAGTGGTGTTGACCGGAAACTCAGTGTAGTTGAGTGATGGAAACACGCCGGGCCGGGAAAGTTCATCGCCCTGACCATGGACCTGTCTGGACGCAGCAATCAACAACGGAATGAGCGCATCATGAAAATCCTGCGTCACCACAAGATTGGCAGCAGCAGCGACCATCTCCACAGATTCCGGTGGCTGATTACGTTTCAAATCAACCACCCCCTCATAGAGTGTCACCCGATCGAGAAACGGGAACCGTCGTGAATAGGCCGCACTGCGATCCAGGCTGGTGAGCACCACGGACTCCTCGCCCAGTAACTGATGCACGACCTGCATGTGCGGCGAACCCACCATCATGACGGCATCAAGATCGCCGGCCAGCAACTGCTCGGCAGCAGTTGTGCCGCCGACTTCGATCCAGTGCGTGGTTTCGTCTTCATCAACTCCACTGGCAGTGAGCAACTGTCGAGCCAGCAACTGCGTTCCGCTCCCGGCCTGTCCAATGGCGATTCGTTTTCCACGCAACGACCGCAGGTCGTCCAGCGGCGTCAGTGTTCGACTGACAAACACCCACAGCGGTTCGAGATACAGACTGGCCACAGACTCCAGTTGTCCGACTCCTGACAGTCCACTGGGACACGCTCCCCCTTGAACGATCGCCAATTGAACATCGTCTTCCGTCAGCAGCCTCTGGTAGTTTTCCGCCGTCCCCGACGTTTCCAGCACCTCGAGTTCAATACCGTATTGCGACAGGAACTCTGCATATTGACGTGCGAAGTCGTAGTAGGCCCCCGATGCCGGCCCGGCCAGCAGGCGCACTCGACGAGGCGGGGCAGGCTCCACAAACATCCAGGCAACCACAAAGCCAACCAGGGTCAGCAGCAGCGCAATCCCCCAGATGCGCATGAGATCACGCCCGTTCCGTGGCCGACGTCCTGTCTGCAGACGCTGATCCATCACTCCGTTCCTTGTTGTCCCGCCTCGATTGAACTGTCACACGTCACAGAGCGTATCGGGCTGGCTCCGGCATGTCGAAGCGCGCAGCGTGCGGTCACCGCATCATCTGGATCAGGCTGAAGATCGCCACGGCCAGCAACGTCAGGAACAGAACGGTGACAGCATAGTGCGTCGTCGCCAGAATAGACGCGTCCATCAACGACATCGGGGGAGCCTGCTTCAGCGGCTCATCACCTTCGAACTGGTCGTATCGATCATCAGGTCGCACTTCTCGTTGGATTAGCGCTGCGGTAAACGCAAGGACGATCAGCGTCGGTAACAGCGAACCGGAACTCATCGCCGCCATCAGCATGCCGCCTGCCTCTCCGCCCGAGAACCGCATGTAAGTTCGAGAGTTATTCAGCGTTCCGCCAAGTATGGCCAGATTCCCAATCAGCGTGGGGGACCGGATCGCGGCGTGAACCAGCGTCGAAATTGCAGCAATGCGAAACGCAGCCGGACCGGAAACCGCATCCATTTTGAGTACGGTTGCGGCGACACGCAGAGCAACCGCCGAGACAACGACCGTCACGCCCAGTGCGGCCAGCAATGCCGGAATAGTCACGAGATAGGAGAGTTGCGACAAGAAGACACCATTCATCACGATGAGTCCACGGGATTGGATCGACTGTCCGAACGACACAGGTGGTGTCCGTTCTGACAGGCCATGATGGCCTTTGTCCGATGCGTTCGGCAAGCTCGGCCAGTTTCAATTGGATTCCCACTGAACCATTGCGGGCACCGGCTTGTCAGCAGATGACCGCGCAGCCTATTGTCCGGTCTCGCCATCGCCCGTTGTCCGTCGCTCGAAACTCATGGACGCTCCTCCCACAATGCCCCCGTCGCACACGGACGCACACGTGTTGCCCGACGGCGCTGGCAGCTTGAAAGAGCTGCTGTGGGTCGCGATTCCGCTGATGATCAGTTCCGGATCGCTCTCCGCGATGGGCATCATCGACCGGCTGCTGATTACCGGGCTCAGCATGGATGCGCTCGCCGCCTCGATGCCCGCGGGAATGCTGCACTGGACGATCATGAGCATTCCGTTTGGCATCGTGACGTACGTCAACACATTCGTCGCTCAGTACGAAGGGGCCGGACGCAAGGAACAGGTCGCGGCGTGCATCTGGCAGGGCCTGTGGTTGTCGCTGCTGGGCGGGCTGGCCATCATCCTCCTCATCCCGCTGACCAGACTGGTCTTCCAGTACAACGGTCATCAGCCAGCGGTGCAGAAACTTGAAATTGGTTACTACACCGTCCTCGCCTTTGGCTCCGCTCCCATGCTGGCGTCGAATGTTCTGGCAGCCTTCTTCAGTGGACGGGGGCGAACAATCACCGTGATGCTGGTGTACCTCGCAGCCATGGTCGTGAACGCCATTCTGGATTATGTCTTGATCTTCGGCTGGGGCCCAATTCCGCAGTTGGGGATGTCCGGTGCCGCACTGGCCACCGTGCTTGCGAATGTAGCCATCTGTGCGATCTTCGCGTGGCTGGCCCGCCGGGAAGGGCGCCTGTTTGCGTACCCTTTTCGCCAGCAGCTGTCGTGGAATCCCAAGTTGCTCTGGCGAATGTTTCAGTACGGACTTCCCAATGGCATTCAGATGATGATCGACGTGGGTG
>JAGQPW010000048.1:32835-36110 GCA_020426515.1 Planctomycetaceae bacterium
TTGTCTCTTGTGGGTCGACGCGTTGGAGAACTGAGAGCCGACCTGGCCGTTCGCACCACGTGGCTCGCCGCCGGACTGTCTGTCACTTATATGGCAATATTTGGCGTGCTGTATGTCGGCCTGCCGGACCTGCTGCTCGCCCCGTATGCTCATTTTGCCCTCCGCAGTTCGAGTCCCGAAGAGTTCGAGGCGATTCGCCCGATCGTTATTGTGTTGCTGCGATTCGTGGCCACCTATTCGCTGTTTGATGCCCTGGCCATTGTGTTTGGACACGCCATTCGCGGGGCAGGGGATGTGCGATATTCTCTGGTGCTCACCTCAGTTCTCGCCTGGTCGGTGATGGCCGTCCCCTGCATCGTGATGGCCTATGTCTTTCCAGCCAGCCTCTATGGCTGCTGGATCGCGGCGACGGCCAACATTGTGCTGCTGGGCCTGGGGATGATGTGGCGTTTTCACGCCGGTCACTGGCGGTCGCTGCGCGTGATCGACTGATGATTGATGGCCACCAGGGGCTGCACTTCCTTTCGGACCGAGCGGGAAGCATCTACGATCCGCAGTCCTGACCGTGTCCCGCCTGTGGGATCCGCAGCGAGCCATTCCTTCCTGACATCCAACGACGCTGTGACATCCTCCGCGACCGCACTGCCTGCCGATATCGCCCGTGAGTATCCGTTTCAGCCGAAACGGTTCGAAATCGATGGCGTCCACATGAGCTATGTGGACGAGGGAACGGGCCCGGTCATTCTGTTTTCACATGGCAACCCCACCTGGAGTTTTGCCTGGCGAAAGTTGCTGGCGGACCTCTCTGCCGACCACCGGGTGATTGCCGTCGACCACATCGGAATGGGGCTGTCCGACCAGCCGCTGAACTATCGCTACGAACTCGACCAGCACATTTCCAACCTGAATCGACTGATCCGTCACCTCGATCTGCGTGACATCACGCTGGTCGGTCACGACTGGGGAGGTTGCATTGGCATGGGAGCAGCGGGCCGCGATCCCAGTCGATTTCGCCAGTTCGTGATGATGAACACGGCTGCGTTTCGATCGCAGCGAATCCCCTTGCGCATTGCGGTTTGCCGCATTCCCGGGCTGGGCGCATTTGGCGTACGCGGACTGAATCTGTTCTCGCGAGCGGCGTTAACCATGGCGGTCGTCAATCCGCAGGTGATGACGCCTGCTGTTCGGCACGGCTATTTGTATCCCCACTCCAACTGGGCACGACGAATCGCCGTCCATCAATTCGTGCTCGATATTCCTCTGCATCCCGGCCATCGCAGTTACGAAACCCTGGTTGGCGTGGAAGAGGGACTGCAACAGTTCCAAACGCATCGCATGCTGCTGTGCTGGGGTGAACAGGACTGGTGCTTCACAACTGCGTTTCTCGATGAATGGGAACGGCGGTTCCCCCAGGCACAGACATTCCGCCTTCCGCACGCAGGCCATTATCTGTTCGAAGATGATCCGCAGACACTGCTTGCGCATATTCGCCAGTGGCTTGCGCAGGCCTGACTTCTGAACACCAATCTTCGTTGGACTCGCTATAACCGGACGAATCCGGACGGATCGTACAACGTTCCCGCGGTTCGTCCCAAGTTGGCGTCGGTTGGTGGACGATTGCATCTGCGGTGGGTGTGTCATCTGTGCTCAACGTGTCGCACGCCCATCCAAATGAATCGGAACGCGTTGATCGAATCGCTGTTGTCGCGGTTGATTGTCGCGCCTGGTCGGGAATGGATTTATGCAGACCAATCGCTTTACGTCACGTCGATCGTTCTTGAGGCACTTCGCAGGGGTTGCATCAGCAGCAACAGCCTCGCTGACACTCCCCCGTTCGCTGTGGGCTGACCCAACTCAGATCGCCTCCCGCGTGGAAGACGCTTCGGATTCGCATCCTCTCTCACCAGCCATTCAAAAGGCATTCGCGTCACTCCAGTCCCTGGACGATGTGAAGAGCTATACGGCACTGCTGACGAAGCAGGAAAAATTTGGCCGCAATCTGGTGAAGTCCCGGATTGAACTGAAGTTGCGAGAAGAACCGTTCAGCGTGTACCTGAAGTTCCTGGAACCGATGGCTGGTCGCGAAGTGATCTACGTCAACGGACAGAACAATAATCAGCTGCAGGCTCACGACGCGGGCTTCCGTGCCCTGTTCGGCACGGTTTCGCTGGAACCGGAAGGCAGCATGGCGATGGACGGCAACCGCCACCCCATCACATTGATCGGGATGCGCAAGCTTGCCGAAGTCGTTCTGGATCAGTGGCTCGACGAGCTGAAGTTGACCGGAGTGACGGTCAATATGTTTCCCAACACCCGCCTCGGAAACACATCGTGCGAGATGATTGAAACTTCGTATGCCCGTCCTCAGGCAGGCGTCAAGTTTCAGATGACTCGACTGTACATCGACAGCAAACACGGATACCCGGTTCGCGTGCAACAGTACGACTTCCCGGATCGCCGCGAACGAAATCCTTCGCTGGCAGAGGAATACACGTACAGCGACCTGAAGACCGATGTGGACCTGCAGGACATTGACTTCAGCGTCAAGAATCCCAGGTACGCATTCTAGATCGCGTATTGATCCGCCGGCCTGAACTACATCATCGAGAAGTAGTTCTCGACGGCAAAATCGAGCCCTTTGGGAGTCACCCGCTTGGGCTGGTTCTTATAGACGCAGTAGTTGCGAACCTGCAGCAGCAGGTCGCGAGGCTGGCAGTTACGAAACGGTCGCTTCTTGGCGATGTAGTGCGTCTCAATCAAATAGTCGACTGCGCCCGGTTCGACGATCAGTCCGAGCTTGGGCGCCATGATGTCGAACAGCTTGGTGAAGTGTTCCCGACAGGGATCGGGAACGCAGATTTTGTACGGAATTCGACGCAGAAACGCCCCATCCACCAGGTCGGCTGGCTCAAGGTTGGTCGAGAAAATGATCAGCTGATCGAAGGGCATCTGCACCTTCTTCCCACTGGGCAGATTCAGAAAGTCGTACCGCTTTTCCAGCGGCACAATCCAGCGATTGAGCAGGACGTCAACAGGCATGGTCTGCCGGCCAAAGTCATCGATCACCAGCGTGCCGCCGTTGCTCTTCAATTGAAGTGGCGCTTCACAAATCTTCGTCACCGGATTCTGGCAGACTTCCAGTTCCTGCATCGTCAATTCGCCCCCGGCCACAATCGTCGGACGGACGATGCGAATCCAGCGTGGATCGATGCCAGACAGATCGAACAGGCTGTCGGTCTGTTCCTCCCGCACTTCTTCGTGGACGCCCGGGTCGT
>JAGQPW010000490.1 GCA_020426515.1 Planctomycetaceae bacterium
GCTCGTCCTGCGGATGCAGCCGCTCCAGTGCGTGCCAACTCCCTACGTCATCCCAAGTATAAGGAGCTTCGAGCAGGCAGATGTTGTCAGCTCGTTCGAGCACGGCATGATCGATCGAGATCGATTTCATCTGCGGAAACTGCTCAGCCAGTGCTACGGACCACTCATCGGTGCCGACTGTCGGGACGAGCAGTTGGAGTTGTGCATGAATATCCGGTTCGAATTGCTTGAGGCAATCGAGGATGGTGTCCGCCCGCCAGACGAAGATGCCGCAGTTCCAGAAGAAGCGTCCTGATTCGACGTATTCCTGAGCGGTGGCTGCATCCGGCTTTTCACGAAACGAGGCGACCTGAGTCCCCGGCTCATCTGTCGACAGCGGGGAACCCTGTTCGATGTATCCAAAGCCGGTCGCCGGATACGTCGGTCGCACTCCAAACAGCACGAGTCGACCGGGGTCCGTCTCGATCAGACGAGTCGCCTGCTCGATCGCCTGACGGAATTTCTCAGATGGTGAAATGATATGATCTGC
>JAGQPW010000491.1 GCA_020426515.1 Planctomycetaceae bacterium
GAGCAGGAGCAACCGTAATGGAATCCCCGGTGTGAACCCCCATTGGATCGATATTCTCGATGGCACAGATGATGACGCAGTTGTCATTCTTGTCCCGCATCACTTCCATCTCGTACTCTTTCCAGCCGAGTACGGATTCTTCAATGAGGACTTCACTGACTGGCGATAACTGCAACCCCTGGCGGACTTTTTCTTCAAACTCCTGCCGGTTGTAAGCAATTCCCCCGCCCGATCCGCCCAGCGTGTAGCTGGCACGAATGATGAGTGGCAGACCGATATCGTCGAGGACCGATCGGGCTTCATCTATGGTATGGACCACGGCAGAACGCGGGACATCCATCCCGATTTTGATCATGGCATGCTTGAACTGTTCTCGTTCCTCTGCTTTAGCGATTACCGCTGCATTGGCACCGATCAATTCGACATTGTATTTTTCCAGAATCCCCCGCCGATGCAGTTCCATCGCGGTGTTGAGCCCGGTTTGTCCTCCCAGAGTCGGCAGGATGGCATCAGGACGTTCCTGCTGGA
>JAGQPW010000492.1 GCA_020426515.1 Planctomycetaceae bacterium
TGCCAGGGTAAGGGACACGACGGACGCGATCACAATCCCGAAGGTTTTACGATGTGGCTGGCCGGCGGCGGCGTTCGGTCGGGAATTCAATACGGAGCCACCGACGACTACGGCTACTACGCCACGGAAAACAAAGTCCACATCCACGATTTGCACGCAACCATGCTGCATCTCCTGGGGCTCGATCATCTGCGGCTGACCTACCGCCACGCCGGACGCGACTTCCGTCTGACCGATGTCGCTGGCCATGTTGTGAAAGGGATCATCGCCTGAGAACTCAGCAGAGCTCGACCATCGACCTGGCTGGTTCGTCGCTTTCCGCCATTGCTTTGTATCGCAGTTCGTTCCATCCCGTGATGGTTTGAACGAATCCGGTTGGCACACTCTGGAGCATCGATTTGCACCGCGACACGATTGAGCATCCGCCGTGCCTGACACCGGAAGGTCGAAAGGGACTCCAGCCGTTCGTTCGCGATAGCGGCAGCCGACGACGAATCTCTCGCTTTGTGCCCACTTCACGGCGTTCG
>JAGQPW010000493.1 GCA_020426515.1 Planctomycetaceae bacterium
TGCCTTTAGATCAACTGGTGCGTCCTTGATGCTCTTGAATCTCTGGATTCGTGCCGACTGAAGTTTTGGCATCCGTTGGTTTCTCCTTAGGGAAAAAATGACGTCGTATTGTACGAAAATGCGCTCAGCACAGCACGCCAACTCTGGCACCGCGAACAACTGACAAACCTGTCCGAGGCTGACGATTGGCTCGAGTCCTGATTATTGGCGACACACACTGTCCCGGCATGCGCACCGGGTACGTGGACTTTCTGCAGCGGATCGCTGACCGCTACACGATCAATCGCGTGGTCCACATCGGTGACCTCGTGGACTGGGCGTCCATCTCGTATCACGAGAAGAGTCCCAGTCTGAGGAATGCCACGCTCGAATACGCACGTGCGAAACGGCAGGTCGCGTTGCTGACGAAGGCATTCCCCAAAGCCGACTGGCTGATCGGGAATCACGATGCTCTGACGGAACGTCAGGCGGTGACCGCTGGACTGCCGCCGGAACTTCTCCGCGACTATGCCGACATGTGGGAGGT
>JAGQPW010000494.1 GCA_020426515.1 Planctomycetaceae bacterium
ACTGACGGCGTTCAGCTTCACACTACCACCACCGAGTGCGTAAACGAGGTTGATGTCGTAAGTGGCAACAGCGGCCCCTTCGGTCGCTGCATCGGTTGCACGCGTGTGAGGTGTCGCGTCCATCCCGAACAGGACACCGCTGTTGATCACGAGCGTACCGACTTTCCAGGCACGTTCGCCAACGACGACCACGTTGCTGGTCCCGTCGGTATTCAGGTCGCGGAAGCCGATCTTGCTGTTCTGGTAGAAGACACCGCTCTGTCCGGAGACGCGGGTCGCACTCATTGGGCTGCAGTTGTTCACGCCGATGTAGGTCGAGGTGGCGACGCTCAGCATGTTCACCAGGCGACCAGGGGTGGTCCCGTCGGTCTTCACGCCACTATTCGTCTGTGGTGCAGTGTCCGATGGACAACGGAAGGCAGGGTACGATTCACGAACCACATTGTTGGCTACGGCCACCTGGAACCGGGTGTTGCCCACGTTCAATGCGTTGTAGAGTGGTGCCTGGTCGATGTAAGGCAGGAT
>JAGQPW010000495.1 GCA_020426515.1 Planctomycetaceae bacterium
TTCACCGGTGGAGCCAGTCCCATGCTCCGACCGCACTTCGAACATGGGCGATTCGAACCGCACCTCGCGTTGCAAGGGCTGGCGCTCGTGGCAAGTGGCTGCGCCACGGTGGAGAGTTGAGCGTGGAGGGTTGAGGGACAAGCGTTGCTGCCCACGTTTCCTAGCTCCTTAATCCTAGATCCTCCGTCCTCCGTCCCAGATCCTCCGTTGACCCGTTTCACGCCTTTGCCATACCCTCCGGCACAAATCGCCGAAGAGGCAGATGTTGCGTTTGCCGTGCGAGTGCGAGCCAGGGAGAGCAAGCATGAGTTGGGATGGACCCGAAAATCCGTTTTCCAAAGAGAAAACACCTGCCAAGGCCAGACTGGAGTCGCCTCAGGCGAAGCGTCCGCTGACGCAACGTCCCGCTGCGCTCTTGCCCGAAGGAGTTGATCCCACGATCCACTTCTTCTGGGGATTGCTCATCGCCCACGTACTCCTGTGGTCAATCCTCCCGATGCTGATGCATCACAATCCGTCGCGCGA
>JAGQPW010000496.1 GCA_020426515.1 Planctomycetaceae bacterium
TGCCGGTCGTCACCCTGGACTGCCAGATCGCTCTGATCGGCGACGACATCCTCGAAGACAGACTTTGTCCCATCTGGCCAGTGATTGATCAGTCGCGGACAAGATATCGCCGCCCCAAGCAGCAGGAGTTCCTCGGGCGCGTCCTCCAGTAAAGCTCGGGCGAGAACCTGCGCCTGATCGGCGAAGGTGTCTCCGCTATTCGTGTAGTCACCCAGACCAACACCGCTGACCACACGTAACGAACCGGGTGGGAAAATGTCGTGGGTATCGTGGTAGTTGTGAATCGCCAGACCAATCTGCTTGAGATTGTTCTTACACTGAGACAGACGGACGGCCTCGCGAGCCTGTTGCACTGCAGGCAGCAACTGGCACATACTCAACCGATGCGACAGCTGAGACGAATCAGGTCTATCTGGTTGCGTCGGTCGGTGCCGATGGTAACTACGTTGAGCCAGAGAAACTCGGCTTGCTCAAGCAGCACCTGGACATTCGCGACTCTGGCCTGGTCATTGACATTCCCGAAG
>JAGQPW010000497.1 GCA_020426515.1 Planctomycetaceae bacterium
GTTTCGCTGGTGCAAACCGCGGAAGGTGCACTCAACGAAATCAACAGTCTGCTGGTGAAAGTGCGAAGCTTGGCCATCGACTCGGCGAATGCTGGCGTCAACGATGACGATTCTTTCGAAGCGAATCAATCGGAAATCGCGAATGCCTTGGAGACGATCGATCGTATTGCGAACAATACGCAGTTCGGTACCAAGAAGCTGCTGGATGGATCATCCGGTATCTCGGGAACGCCCAGCGATCCCAATGCCATGACTTTCCTCAAGGCTACCAATAGTACGAACGAGGGAAGTTACGTGATTGCGGTCTCCACCGCCGGAACGAGGGCCAAGGTTTCAGCCGGCACCGCAGCCTCGACCTCGCTTGGTCAAGACGAGATCTTGTCGATCAACGGTGTCAACGTGCAGTTGTACTCCGGCATGAACCAATCCGAAGTCATCGACCGGATCAATGAATATACGGGTTTGACCGGTGTAATTGCTCACGACAACGGTGGTACCACAGAACTCTATTCGACCATCTTCGG
>JAGQPW010000498.1 GCA_020426515.1 Planctomycetaceae bacterium
CCGTTCGCTCAGCACGGACAATCGCGCGCTTGGGTTAGCAAATTGATGCCCTACACGGCCCGAGTCGCAGACGAATTGTGCTTTGTAAAAAGTATGCATACCGAACAAGTCAATCATGCACCGGCGATTAGCTTCATGCTCAGCGGCAGTGAAATGCCAGGGCGTCCCACCATCGGTGCTTGGCTCAACTATGGTCTGGGTTCGGAAACAGATGAGCTGCCGTCGTTTGTGGTGATGACCAGTGTCAGCAAGGGGACGAGCTGCGGGCAGATTTTTTACGATTTTTATTGGGGAAGTGGCTTTCTCCCATCGCGATATCAGGGAGTCAAACTACGTGGCAGCAGCGAGCCGGTGCTGTACGTGGCCAACCCCGACGGCATTAGCCGACCCATGCGGCGCGGTATGCTCGACGACATCGCAGCCATCAACCAGCTCAAGGCAGACGACTTCGGCGACCCTGAAATCGCCACTAGAATTGCACAATACGAGATGGGCTTTAAGATGCAAGCTAGCGTGCCTGAGTT
>JAGQPW010000499.1 GCA_020426515.1 Planctomycetaceae bacterium
CGGATTTGTCGTTGCGTTTGCAGGTTGCTCAGGAATGTTTGCAGTCCGCTGTCTTCGTACGGGTCCGGCATTGAACCTTTTGTGGTCCGTCTCTTGGAGAGGGCTTCGAGCAACTCGCTGGCGGACTGAAATCGATCTTCCGGTTTCTTGGCAATCATCTTCTGGAAGATTGCGTCCAGCCAGGCGGGGACGTCTGATCGAGCGTCTCGCAAGGAAGGAATCTCACCGTCGCGGTGAGCCAGCATCCGAGCCATGAGCGAACTGCCGACGTAGGCAGGCTTGCCGGTCAACAGGAACCACAGCGTGATCCCCAGCGAATAGATATCGCTGCGGGCATCGGCCGATTTCGTATCCATCGACTGTTCCGGGGACATGTAGTCGACCGTTCCCATCACAGTGCCGGTGCCAGTCAACTCGGCCAACTGTCCAACCTCGCCTTCAATGCGGGCCAGTCCCATGTCCAGAATCTTGATGTCTCCTTCCTGATCCAACAGCAAATTCGCTGGCTTGATGTCCCGATGAAT
>JAGQPW010000049.1 GCA_020426515.1 Planctomycetaceae bacterium
GGGGCCAAAGGTGTACACGGGGCCGACGGCGGTGGCGTAGATCTCGCCTTCGAGCTGCCCGGAAACGG
The DNA here is from genome assembly GCA_020426515.1 of Planctomycetaceae bacterium. GTDB lineage: Bacteria > Planctomycetota > Planctomycetia > Planctomycetales > Planctomycetaceae > JACKHO01. The sequence continues at coordinate 69 of JAGQPW010000049.1, forward strand.
TGAGGGCGGCGTGTCGGCCGAAGAAGTCTTCGGTGTGGTCGATCTGTCCCTGTTTGTCGCGGGGGAGGGGCTTCTCGCCTCGACCGTGGAGCAGGGTGGTGACGGTGAACATCTCTCCGGCCCCTTCACAGTCACTGGTGGTGATAATGGGGGTGTGCAGATAGAGGAAGCCTCGCTCCTGAAAGAAGCGGTGAATCGACCAGCTAACGCAGTTTCGCACGCGGGCGATGGCTCCAAAGGTGTTGGTGCGGGGCCGCAGGTGGGCGATCTCCCGCAGGAACTCGAAGCTGTGCCGCTTTTTCTGTAGCGGGTAGGTTTCGGGATCGGCGGTCCCCAGCAAGGTCAGGGTGGCAGCCTGCAATTCGACCCGCTGCTTGGCTCCCTGCGATTCCTTAAGCTGTCCGGTGACACGCACGCTGGCCCCGGTGGTGACCTGCTTGATGGTTTCCGCGTAGCCGGGCACATCGGCATCGACGACGATTTGCAGGTTGGCCATGCAGGAGCCGTCGTTGAGTTCGACGAAGGAAAACCCATGCTTGGAGTCCCGCCGGGTCCGCACCCAGCCCGCGACGTCCACCTGAGCTCCCGGTTCCCCTTCCAGCAGCAGTTGAGCGACACGTTGTTGCGACAAGGCCATTTCCCATCCTTCAGTTGGAGATTCCATTCAATATGCCGGTGGTCCTTGCGGAAGAAACCACGGCCCGGTCGCTTTCTCTCAAATCGAACCGGCTGTGTCGAGCCTGTTCCGCTGTGGTCACCGAGGTTTCACGGAGCAAGCCCCGGGCAACTTTTTCAGAATTTTGAGCATTCTTTTCGTTACACTTGATCGATTGTGTGGTTTCAACCGTAGGAATTGCGTGCAAACAGGACGCGATTTCTCCCTGTCTCTCCGTCGAAGACAGGCCGAACACCTGCTGTTCACCCGAGTCAACCTCCATGAATCGCTCGCTGATTCCCGCTGTCTGTTACATGTGTCTGCTGGTACTCGGGGCCCCAACGGCCGGATCGGCACAGACCCAATCGGATTCTGCAGAGTTTCTCGCCGCCGCTGACTCTGAAGAATTCGCCCCCCAGCCTCCTCGACGGGAATTTCGGTTCCACCGGTCCAGAGGCGAACGCATGGGGCCAGACCAGTGGATGCAGCCGGTTGAAGAACCGGGCGAGGTTTCAGGCATCACCGAAGGATTCGTCTGCATTGACGGAACGATGCTCGCCGCCCCTTACGTCCTGAAGTGGGATGAGGAGCAGATGACGGTCAATGGTCGCGTGATCCCGAAGCCAACTTACAATGAATACGAACGTCTTTCAGGACAGGCTCTGGCAGATGAGCTGAATTTTGGTTCGGCCCTGTGGGTCGATGGCAACCAGTCTTTACTGCTGAGCAGCGGCAACGGTCTGTCAGAATTTGCACTCCTGTTTTCCCATCAGGCCTTGGGGACCGCTGTCCCTTCGGAGATCGTTACCGATTTCCTGGACGTGATTCGACAGTCCGGAGAAATTGGCCACTTCGTGGAGCGCTGGGGCTCGGTCGAAGTGCCCGGCGATGTAGCGGGCCGACTGCAAACCATTGTGCAGCAGATCGAGTTGATTGAACAACAGGCCGCATACGCTCGCAATGCAACCGCCCGCCTCGACTCGCTCGCCTACCCGCTCACCGTATTCGGCATGTTGATGTGTGTGCTGGCGTTCGGTCACCTGCTCGCGTACCCGCCATTCGGATTCAACGCCGTCCTGGTGGCCCCGGAATCGCCCATCGCCATGCAGGCGGTTGTTCGCTCGCTGGCCCTGATCGCAGTGCTGTCCTGCATGGACCTGCTGTGGACCATGCTCGCCTCGCAGGCGGGACAGATGCGGGAGCTGAATCCGCTTGGCTCACGGATGATCACTGATCCAACAACGCTGATCGGATTCAAGTTTCTGGCCACCGGTTTCGGGGTGGCGATGCTGTTCGCCGTTCGCCGCCACCATGCGGCTCAGGTTGCCTCCTGGTGGATGTGCATGGTGCTCGTGCTCCTCTCGATGCGGTGGGTGGCGTTTAACTCCATGTTCGTGGCCTGATTTTCCGGTTCCGGCGGGCAAATTCCGGCCTGAATGGCCGAGGATCGAAATCCGCTCATCTGTCCGGTGGAAGACCGGCCCGTTGCCAGCTATCTTTAGGGGCTTCTGCCACTGAGAACAAACAACAGCTGGAGGATGAGGTAATGACGAAGCCGCTGCGCATCGGCATGATTGGGTACGGGTTCATGGGGCGAACCCACACAAACGGCTACAAGCGAGTGGGGGATTTCTTCCCGGAACTTGAATACCGTCCCGTTTTGCAGGCCGCCTGTGCCCGCAGCGAAGACAAGATTCAGGCCTTCGCGGACCAGTGGGGCTACGCCTCAATCGAGACCGACTGGCGGAAGCTGATTGCCCGCGACGACATCGATGCCGTCGACATCTGCGTGCCGAACAATCTGCACAAGGAAATGGCGATTGCCGCCGCTGAGGCTGGCAAGATGATTCTGTGCGAAAAGCCCCTGGCCCTGAATTCGGCCGAAGGCGAAGAAATGTGTGCCGCGGTCGAAAAGGCCGGAGTGCCCAACACCGTGTGGTACAACTACCGCCGCGTGCCTGCGGTGACGCTGGCCAAGCACATCGTCGATTCCGGAAAGCTCGGTCGCATCTTCCATTACCGGGCCAATTTCCTGCAGGACTGGACCATCAACGCCGAACTCCCACAGGGGGGCGCTGGGTTGTGGCGACTGGATGCCGCTGCTGCTGGTTCCGGCGTTACCGGCGACCTTCTGGCCCACTGTATTGATACGGCTCTCTGGCTGAACGGTTCGATTTCGAACGTCACCGCGATGACGGAAACGTTCATTAAGGAACGCGTTCATACCGAAACCGGGCAGAAGCAGAAGGTCAGTATCGACGATGCCTGTGCTTTCATGTGTCACTTCGCCAACGGTTCGCTCGGCCTGTTCGAATCGACCCGCTACGCCCGTGGGCACAAGGCGTTGTACACGTTGGAAATCAACGGCGAGTTCGCTTCGCTGCGTTGGGACCTGCACGACCTGCATCGCCTGGAAGTGTTCGACTACAAGGATGAACCGGCCCTGCGAGGCTGGAAGTCCGTCCATGTGACGGACAATGGCGGCGAACATCCTTACATGGACAAGTGGTGGGTTCCCGGCCTGCAGATTGGCTACGAGCACACGTTCGTGCACCAGGTAGCCGACTTCCTGAAGAGCCTGGAAGACGGCACCCCCTGCAGCCCGACGTTCCGCGATGCTCTGGAAACGCAGAAAGTCTGCGATGCAGTGCTGGCCAGTGCTCAGGACCACTCCTGGAAAAACGTCTAGCAGTGTCCAATTGAGTTTCCGCGCGCCGCGTCATCTTTGGAGGTGACGCGGCGTCGCTATTTGTCATACTGCCAACCACCCCGTAGAGTGCGTCGCGACGCACCTTCCATTCAGTGAGTGCCGAATCGCAACACAGGCTGATTTGTCATTTCACGCTGGAACCAAAGTGCGTCTCAACGCACTCTACGACCTTCGATTCACTCATCACTTTTGCAAGAAACGTCCATGTCTCGTGATATTTCCTCGTTGAGGAACATTGGAATCGTCGCTCACATCGATGCGGGCAAGACCACGACCACCGAGCGGATCCTGTTTTACACAGGGGCTACTCATAAAATGGGGAACGTGGACGATGGCACCACCGAGACCGACTTCGACAAGGAAGAAGCTTCGCGCGGAATCACCATCTACTCAGCTGCAGTCACCTGCACGTGGAAGGATTCGATCATCAACCTGATCGACACGCCCGGCCACGTGGATTTCACCGCAGAGGTTCAGCGCAGCCTGCGTGTACTCGACGGAGCCGTGGTCGTCTTCAGTGCGGTGGAGGGGGTTGAGGCCCAGAGCGAAACGGTCTGGCGACAGGCCGACAACTTCAAAGTGCCGCGACTCTGCTTCATCAACAAAATGGACCGCATTGGAGCAGACTTTGAGCGCACGCTGGGACAGTTGGAGAAGCGACTGCATGCCAAACCGGTCCCCATCACCGTCCCCATGGCCGCCGGGCACGACTTCAAAGGCATTATTGATGTTCTGAACCGCAAGGCTCTGTACTTCGACGCGGAGAACTTCGGGAAGGACTACCGCATTGAAGAGATTCCTGCCGAGTACGTGGATTACGCCGAGGAGTGGCGGTCGAAGGTGATGGACGCCGTCGCTGATGTCGACGAAGAAATCATGCTGGCCTACCTCGAAGGAGAAGAAGTCCCGCTGGAGCAGATCCATCGCGCTCTCCGCAAGGGCACACTCGACCGCAAATTCCAGGTCACGTATGCCGGATCGTCGCTGCACTACTGCGGCGTGCAGCCCATCCTCGATGGCGTGGTGGCGTACCTGCCCAGCCCGCTCGATGTCCCTCCGGTGCATGGCGAACACCCCAGCCCCGGTAAACGCGACACACTCGAACAGACGCGTAAGACCGATCCGTCCGAACCATTCGCCGGGCTGATCTTCAAAATCGTCGCCGACAAGCATGCCGACCTGTGTTTTGTGCGTGTCTATTCCGGCACGCTCAAAAGTGGCTCACGCGTGCTTAACGCCCGCACCGGCAAGAAGGAGCTCATCAGCCAGTTGTGGCACATTCAGGCCGATGCCCGTGAAAAGCTGGAAACGGACGAAGTCGAGGCCGGGGACATTGTGGGCGTCATCGGCCCCAAGGACATCGTCACCGGCGACACCATCTGCGATCAGAAAGCCCCCATTCTGCTGGAAAGCATCACGTTCCCGGAGACCGTGATCTCCATGGCCATCGAGCCCGATTCCAGTGCCGACCGCAAGAAGCTGGAAGAGGCCCTGAAACTGCTGGGCAAGCAGGACCCCACCTTCACCGCCAAGATCAACGAAGAGACCGGGCAGACCATCATCAGCGGCATGGGCGAACTGCACCTGGAAATCATTACCAACCGGCTCAAGGACAAGGAGCACTACGGGCTGAACGTCAAGGTTCACAAGCCACGTGTTTCGTATCGCGAAACGGTGACGGCCGCGGTCGAGGCCGAGGAAGAATTCAGCCGGTCTACGCAGGGAGAGACCCACTACGCACGCATCAAGATTAAAATTGAGCCTTCGCCCAGCACGGAGACCGTGGAAGTCATCAGCCGCCTGAAGCCGGGCGAAATCCCCCCCGAAGCTGACAAGATCGTGCGTCAGGCAGTGCTGGAGTCGGCGCAGTCCGGCGGCATCGTCGGTTATCCCCTGATGCATGTGAGGCTGACCATTCTCGATGTCGGCTACCGCGAAGGGGAAACCAATGAAGAGGCACTGCGAGCCGCATCGGCCCACGCTGTCCAGGCAGCCCTCACCAAGGCCAAGATTGGACTGCTCGAACCGGTGATGAAGCTGGAAGTGGTCACCCCCTCCGAGTTCCTCGGGAACATTCAGGGGGACCTCAATCAGCGTCACGCCCACATCCTCGGCAGCGAACCTCGTGGCCATCTGATCGCCCTGCAGGCCCAGGTCCCGCTGGCCCGCATGTTCGGCTACTCCAGCCACGTCCGCAGCCTGTCGCAAGGCCGCGCCTCGTTCTCCATGGAGCCCATGAAATACGACCTGGCCCCGCAGTCAGTGCTGGATGAAATGCTGAACTAACCCCGCAGGGTCCCATTGTGCGGACCACCGGTTCGGTTGCCTCAGTTGGTGCGACCAAGGATCTCTCGCGATGACGCGGAAACGCGAAGGAGTTGCCGGTTGCCACTGCTGGCTTGTCCAGCAGTGGCTCACGTGGGGCTACCGTTGCCGTACCGCGAACTCAATCGAACAGCGACCGGCCAGAGTTGTTCCTGGCGGGCGTTTCCGCGTCACCAGAGATGAGCTGAAGAAACTCTTCTTCACTGATCACTTTGACACCCAGTTCGTTCGCCTTGTCGAGCTTGCTCCCCGCGTTTTCCCCGGCGACGACGAAGTCGGTTTTCTTGGAGACGCTGCCCGACGCTTTGCCGCCGTGCTGATGAATCGCTTCTTTGATGCTGTCACGAGTGAAGTGAACGAGCGTGCCAGTGACGACGATGGTTTGGCCTTCGAGGGGGCGGCTTGCGGTGGCTCCGTCCTTCTGACGTTCAATGGGTGCCCCGAAATTGAGGCCGCAGGTGCGGAGATCGTTGACGATCTGCTGCCCGACCTCGGAATGGAAGAAGTCGAACACCGACTGCGCGATGACCGGCCCCACCTCATCGACTTCGGCCAGAGACTCCGCAGACTGAGCTGCGATTTCCTCGAGGGTGCCAAAGCGGTCGGCGAGAATGCGGGCATTGCTGGTGCCGATATGGCGAATGTTCAGAGCCGTCAGCAGCCTCCACAGTGGGCGATCCCTGGTCGCCTCAATTCCAGCGAGTAAGTTATCGACCGAGCGTTCGCCCATGCGTTCCAGTGCGAGCAGTTCGTCGCGGCGGTCGCGCAGGCGGTAGATGTCGGCGAAGCTGGTGAGGAGACCCGCCGCGAGCAGTTGTTCGATCAGCTTGATGCCGAGTCCGTCGATATCCATCGCCTGTCGGGAAGCGAAGAACCGCAGGCCTTCGCGGAGTTGCGCGGGGCACTGGGGGTTGATGCAGCGAACGTACACCCCTCCTTCGTCCTGCCGCACTTCGCCGCCGCATTCCGGGCAGTGGTTGGGAAAGACGAATGGCGTTTCACTGCCCTCGCGGCGGTGTTCTTCGACGCGAACCACATGCGGAATGATTTTGCCCGCCTTCTCGACGACCACCCAGTCGCCAATCATCACGCCCAGGCGCTGCAGTTCATCGCGATTGTGCAGGCTGGCCCGGCTGACGGTACTGCCTGCGATCTCAACCGGTTCCAGATTCGCCACCGGAGTGAGCGTGCCCGTCTTACCGACCTGGACTTCAATACTGATGACACGGGTAATCCCCTCGTAACGTTCCCACTTGTAGGCGATGAGCCAGCGGGGACTTTTGGAGGTGGTGCCAAGTTCGTCCCGCAGCGGGATGTCGTTGAGTTTGAGGACCAGCCCATCAACTTCCATTTCCACGGTATGCAGGTCTTCCATCATGCGATGGCACAGTTCCAGTGTCGCATCAATACCGGTCGCCGTTTGAACCAGCGGCGTGGTGGGGATACCGAACTCCCGCAACTGCTCGAGAAACCGGGCGTGCGTGGAGAATGCGATTCCTTCGCTGGCCCCCAGCCCGTGGGCGACAAAGCGAACCTTACGGGCCTGACACAGCTTCGGATCGAGCAACTTGAGCGCCCCGGCAGTGGTGTTGCGGGGATTGGCAAACGGCTCCGCTCCCGCCCGCTCCTGCTCGGCCCGCAGATGGGCAAAGTCCTGATTGGAAATGAAGGCTTCGCCGCGAACTTCCAGGAGTGGAGGAGGTGAGCTTGCTTCCAGCTTCAGTGGGACGCCGCCGATGGTCCGGGCGTTGTGGGTGACATCATCGCCAGAGCGTCCATCGCCCCGGGTGACCGCCTGAACCAGTCGGCCCTGTTCGTAGATGAGGGCCAGAGCAACACCATCAATCTTGTACTCGACGGCGTATTCCACGGAATTCGAGCCCAACAGCTTTCGCAAACGCTGATCAAATTCACGCACTTCGTCTTCGGAGTAAACATTGTCGATCGAGAGCATCGGCAAACGATGTTCAACCGTTTGAAAACCCGAAATTGGCTCTCCACCAACCTTGTGTGTCGGGCTGTCGGGCGAATCGAGTTCGGGATGCTCCCGCTCCAGTTGCTCCAGCCGCTTGAGGAGTTGATCGAATTCCAGATCGGAGATTTCCGGCCTCGCCTCGATGTAGTACAGCCGGTTGTGCCGTTCCAGCTCTCGACGAAGGGATTCCACTTCCTCCTGCGGCGACATGCGGTGTTGCTCCGGTTTCGTTGACGGTTGAGAGCGGCTGCGCCGCGGTTGTGGGCTGAAGATGAACCGGGGTTGTCGGGCCCCGGTTCCATGCATTGGAAGAATGGCTTCCGTCTTCGACCGCAGGATATGCAGAACCCCGCCAATCGGCGAGTGCTGGAGCCTGTGGAGCAGTACGCGACGCTGACCCATCTCTGGCAGTTGTGGCCGGTAAGTGGTCAATACGTGTCCTCGACATGATGACGCGAGTCGCGCGCTGGCGACACGTCCAGAGGCTCAAAACATGGGTAATTCATCCGCAACAGACAACACCACGGACAGTTAGGTCGTGTCGTCGATCAATGGGAACAATCGGCACGAGTTGTGCAACAGATTCGATCATGACAAGGCCAACAGCACGCGTTGGCGACCGGTGGTTCGGTTGGGATTTTGTAGAGGGCCGAACCCCCAGCCAACGCGTGTATGCATCTCCGGGGCGGGTCCGTCAGTGACGACTGGCCCGTCCCGGTAACAAGCAACTGGCAGGGAGTCCTGTATTTCGCTGCTGCGTGGCGTGGATGTTTTCGACCCGTTCATCCCGCCACGCGGCAGCAATCCTTGAGCCCATCCAACCGACTGTCATTGCCATGCCATCCACACTCTCCCGCTTCCGTCATCAAGTCACCTCCGCCGCACAGGCCTTCTCCCGCAGTCGAGGAACCGAACACGAACCGCAAACGCCGACAGCTTCCAAGGTGAGGCTGCTGAATGATGTCGCCGCTGCGGAACGCGTTTCGGAACTGTCTGACGGATGCGACTGGCTGGTGGACGGGTTTGACAATCTGGATCGGCTCATTCAGGACTACATCGCCGCTGTGCCGCTCGCGAAGCAGGATGGAAAGGCCGATGCCGAGCAGTTTCTGGAATGGCTCGCGACGCACCGCGAGCTGAGCGAAGAGCAGCGGGACGCGATCATCTGCCAGCAGTCGCGCTACACGGTTGAGTTTCTGGCGATGAAGAAGCGGCTGTCCAATGCCCGCTTTCAGGAGTTGCTGTCCAACAATTCTCGATTGCTGCGGGAACTGAGCCACAACCGCACAATCCGCATTCATCTCAATCCAGCGCATGTCTGGGCCAGTCTGGAGACCCGCGAATTTCTTGACGAGTCGACGCGGATTCCCGCCCGGGTGCTGTTCTATCTCGCAAAGGACAAGGTTTGCGGAGCGGTCATCGGTGAGGAACTGCAGTTGCTGTTTCGCAAACTGCAACGCGGCCCCCGGTCGCTGAGTGATCTCCGCTGGGTCATGCCCCGACACGGCGACTGGGACCTGATGGACGTACTGCGCGAACTGGCCCAACTGGGCATCATTGCCTTGGCGTGAGGAACAACCCCATTGACGAACACGCCATTCAACAGGGGCGTTACGATGCTGTTCCCGTTTGAGTCAGGGCAGCTTCCTTGAGTGCCCGCAGGTCGAGTTTGCCGGTCCCCAGGATGGGGATCTCTTCGACCTGAATGAAGCTGTCCGCTGAGGGAATCCACAGTTTGGGGACGCCTGTTTCGGCGAATCGTTTAATCAAATCTCCCACGGAGCAGGGGAGTTCGCGATGCAGGACAACGAGTCGCTCGCCGCGTGACGCATCGGGTACCGCTGTCACGGCGAGACGGATGAGTCCATCGTCGTCATCACAGTCATCGCCCCCGGTACACAGCCTGCAGAGTTCCTCTTCGATCTTGATGTGCGGCACCATTTCGCCGCCGATCTTTGAGAAGCGGCTCTGGCGTCCGGTGATGGTGACGAAGCCATCGGGTTCGATGGAGGCGAAATCGCCGGTGACGTACCAGCCATCTCGCATCACTTCCGCAGTTTTCTCGGGCTCGTTGAGATACCCCATCATCACGTTGGGGCCTTTGATCAGCAGCAGACCCTCTTTGCTGAATCCAAGATCTTCACCGGTATCGGGACTGACGACCTTGGCCAGAACTCCCGGCAGCGGTCGACCCACGGTTCCGAGTTTCGTCCCCTGCTGAAACAGGTTGTCCGAACGGTGATCGGGAATGTTGACAGCGGCGACGGGAGAGAGTTCCGTGGTGCCGTAACCTTCGCTGGGTGTGATGCCGAACTTTTCCTTGAATTCTTCGGCCAGATCGACCGGCATCTTTTCCGCCCCGACCACGACGAGATCGAGCGACTTGAACTGCTCCTGATCGCACCGCTTCATATACATCTTCAGGAATGTTGGTGTGGCCATCAAGATGGTCAGTTTGTGTTCCTGCACCAGACGACCCACGATGCGGGCATCGAGCGGGTTGAAGTGGTAGACGCCTCGCACGGCGTAACACATGGGGAGCCACATACAGGCGGTGAACCCAAAGGAATGGAAGAAGGGGAGTACTCCGAGGATGCCGTCGACTTCCGTCAGTTGCAGCAGCGAGTCGATCGCCTCCAGATTGGCACCCACATTCCGATGAGACAGCACCACTCCCTTGGGTTCCCCTGTCGACCCGGATGTGAAGACGATTGTCAGCGTGTCGTCGCGCCCGATCCGATGCAGTCCCAGCATGCGTTCCAGCAAGACCGTCGGGCAGACCACCCCTTGAACGGCACTGATGGCCTTGTCGAGGCTGGTGATCTGCTCTTTCAGGTCTTCGAGGAACACCAGTTCCGCCCCTTCAACGGCGAACGGTTTCTTCTCGATGAATTTCCGACTGGTCAGGACGTGCGTGATTCCCGCCTTGTGAATGCAGACGTTGAGCACATCGTCCGAAAGCGTGTAGTTCAGGTTGACCGTGGTTTTGCCCATGAGGGCCAGCGACATGTTGGCGATGGCTCCCCCGACCGAAGGGGGCAGCAACACACCAATATTCTGTTCGCCCGGCTGGACCACCTTGCGCAGCAGCACGCGCCGCATAGCCAGCGAGGCCAGCAGCAGTCGGCGTCCGCTCAGTTTGATGCCGGCCGAGTCTGCGACCCGCGGTACGTTGCCAAAGCGTTTGGCGTTGCGAATAAACTTGCGTACCGGAATGAGTTGTTCACGCGATGACATTTCCATCTCCTCGGCCCCCAGTTCTTCAACCACCCGCCGCACCTGTCCGGCCTCTTTGACGTTGTACAGTGGCTCACCAAATCGAATGCTGACCGGCGATTTCCACTGTCGCGGCCACTTGCCAAAAAACATGCCTCCCCGAAAGCTGAAGATGCTGCCCCACAGACCATGAATATAGGCGGGGATAATCGGGGCACCGGTCCCATCCACGATCTTCAGCATGCCGCGATTGAAGGGCTGCATCTGCCCGGTTCGTGTCAATTGACCTTCGGCAAAGATGACAACGACCTCGCCGTTCTGGACCGATTCCTTGGCTGTCTGCAATGCCTTCAGGATGGACCGGGGACCATCGGATGCGCGAATGGGAATGACGTTCATAATGCGGCCAAGCGTCCGCAGTCCCCACATTTCGGTGAAGTCAGCAAAGATGATGAACCGTGCCAGCCGGGATGTGCTGACCATCATCAGGATGCCGTCCATCCACGAGACGTGGTTGGCAACAATCAGTGCTCCACCATGCTCAGGAACATTCTCCCGGCCACTCACCTTCAGCTTGTAGAACGAGTGTGAGAACAACCAGAGCACGAAGCGGAACGTCAGGTCGGGTAGGAGATAGATGAGGTACATCGTGACCGGAATGGTCATCAGCCCGGCGATCAGGAAGACCGTCATCGGCTTGACCTGCAGAACTGTGAGCAGCAGGTACACAAAGCCGCATGACACGATGATCATCGTGTAGGAAAGGAAATAGTTTCCGGCGAGGACCGTACCTCTGTTCCGCACATCACTGCGGAACTGCAGATAGGATTCCAGCGGCACATCGAACAGACCGGCAGAACAGCCCAGCAGAAACAGCGAGGCGATCCCGAAGTAGTACGCGAACTGTTCCTGTGTCGGCAGGTCGGGATTGAACATCACACCGCTGAGCCATACCGACAGCGAACTGACGATGATCCCAATGGCCCCCAGAGGCACGATGCCCAGTTCGACTTTACCGTCGGACCACAAGCCGGCCAGGACGCTGCCGATTCCGACTCCCAGAATCAATGTGCCCAGCAGAAAGCCGGTTTCGGTCTTACTGATGCCATACGTTTGAGGACCAAACTGATCGAGGTTGGATTGTGAGAGCGCTCCCAGAAAGAAGAAGAACGCGATCCCCAATGCCGTGCGGAACAACCGCGGGTCGGCCGTGAGTGCTCGAATCGCCTTCAGCAGGTTGGGAACCGGGTTAAGCTCGGTCGTTCGCGTCGGGTCGGCCGCCGGAGCGCGCGGAATGCACAGACTGCCGCCGGTTCCCAAAATGGCAATCAGCAACATCGTCCCGCCGACAACGAACAACTCCACATTCTTCGGACTTCCCAACTGCGGAGTCAGGTAGTCGTACAGACCGTAGCCGGCGATGCCCCCCAGAATGATGGCGGTCATGGAAACCATCTGCATCGTGCCGTTGCCACGTGCCAGCAGGGATGTGGGAAGGATCTCCGCGATGCTGCCAAATTTGGAGGGACCAAACAGGGCGCTTTGCGCCCCCAGCAGGCCCACAACCGCAAACATCAGCCAGACACTTCCCGTCGCCAGCGAAATGACGGCCAGCAGCGTGATCGCGAACTCCAGCAGTTTGCAGGAGACGATCACGTTCCGCTTGGGGAACCGATCGGCGAGCCATCCAGCCGTGGGCGTCAGCAGGACGTAAGGAACCGTGAGGGCCAGGCCGCCGAGCGCGAGTGTCAGGCCCGCGTCCAGTTTCTGCTGGGCAACCGAAACGGCGAACCAGCGGAACAGGTTGTCGAGAAACGCGCCGAAGAACTGCGTGATGAGCAACCCGAAAAATCCCACCGACCAGATGCGGCCCGAGGGGACATGACCGGCATGGGCTTCCGGTGTATCCGTGGCTACGTCACGTTCGGGAGGGACGGAGTCATCAGAAGTTTCAGAGGTCATTCTGGTGGTCTGGCAATACAAGGAAGGCGGACATCTTGCCCGCCCAGGCAGGTGCTGAACCCGCATCCGAACGGATTCCCCGATTCAGGGGCGCAACCATCGGGAGAATATCACGCCCGGGACGAGCGGGAAAGATGAAGATTTGCTTCCAACTTTTGACCGGGAAGAGAGATGGGGAAATTCCAGGTGCCCCGCGAAACGTTATGTGTGCCGTAGATACAGCATGGCGCTGTACATCACGATGCAGGCCACCGCGAGCGTACCGACCCGCAGCAGCATGCGGGCCGTTTCCATTCGTCGCTGGGCAATGATTTGCGCGATCAGACAGACAAAGACCACGATCGACAGTTTGAAAAACAGCATGCCCTTGATCGGCCCCCAGCGATGCAGGAAGAACGCGGCGACCGGGTTGGATTCCACAAACTTCAGACCTTCCCCGGAATTCATGAGCATCCAGTAGGTCATCAGAAAGTCGAGCACATTCACCAGCACAAACATGGCCGTTTCGTGCTCCAGCGGCAACTTGCCAAAAAGCAGATGCTTGAGGCCGTCGGATTTGCGAGGCTGCGGTGGGGAAGTGGTCATCCGTTGCGTCTCCGGCGAACTCTCGACGAGGGTGATTTCGTATCAAACCTAATAGTACGGATGTTTCACCGCCGGATGACAGCGGGAAATGGACCGGCCTGGAGCGTGGAGAATTCCCCAACGTTGACACGCCAGGCTCGCTGCTTCTAAGTGCTCAACGCCCTATTCCGGCTTTGCGGCACTGCAGGCAAACTCCAGCCGAACCGTTGCTTTCCCCTCCACCGAGACTTTGCCCTTCAGGAAGAAGGCGTTGGAGACCCGTTCGACCAGTTCGACTTCCAGGTCGAGCGTTTGGCCGGGGCGAACCATCTTGCGGAACTGGACGTTGTTGAGCCGTGTCACAACCGGGACTTCGTCGCCGCCGCTCGCCACGTACTGGGCAATCAGCACGGCACCTGCCTGAAACGCAGCTTCACACTGCAGTACCCCCGGAAGAACCGGAAATTGAGGGTAATGCCCCTGGAAGACATCCAGCGATTCGGGAAGATGCTTGCGAGCGTGAATCGTTGTTTCCGTCATTTCGACGACCTCATCCAGCCACAGAAACGGGGACCGATGGGGGATCGTGGCTTCAATTTCGTCGCGGGTCAGTGAGCGGGACGCTGTCATGATTTCGGGGATTCATTCATTGAGGATCATGGTCGATTCAGGCGCAGTGTAGAGGGTTGAGCCGATTCATCCACTCCTGCGTTCTCCCGGACGCGCAACAGGCGACCTGGACGCTGGCACGGATTGAACTGCGGAGGCCCCTGGTTCCTCATTCCCACGTGTTGAATTCACGTGATTCTCGCCCCGCTGGAGGGTATAATCCAACAGCGTATCCCTTTGACTCGCCATTATTTCAGCGATGTCGACCAATTATTGAACAGTGGCAGTTGCCTCGCCAAAGGAGAGAGACATGTCCCAAGTGCTTGAGGAACAGCGTGTTCCAGCGGCCAATCCAACGCATTCCAGCGTTCGCGATGAGTTCAACGAGTTCAGCTACAGCCCGGTTCCGATCGTAGCTGTCACGGGGATCATTTTGACTCTGCTGGGCTCGATGGCCCTGTTTCTCTGGATTGCTCTGCCAATTGCTCTGCTGGGCGCACTGGTGAGCCTGCTGGCCCTGATCACGATTCGCCGGTCGGATGGGGCTTACAGCGGTACACTCGTTTCCACACTTTCACTGCTGCTGGCGTGCAGCTTCATCGTCGGCGGACTGGCGTATCAGGTCTACCTTTACAAGACGGAGACCCCTGAGGGGTATCAGCGGATCAGCTTCTACCGCGACCTCTCCGAAAAGGGGATTGTGGAAACACCTTATTCCGTCATGGCTCACAAGGATGTCGCCGCCCTGGATGGCCAGAAGGTGTTCCTGAAGGGGTTCATTTACCCCACGGAAAAGATGACCGGCCTGAACAAATTCCTGCTGCTCAAAGACAACGGTCAGTGCTGCTTTGGCGGAAAGCCCAAGCTGGAAGACCGTATTGGTGTCGAGCTCAAGGGGTTTACGTTCGACCATACTTACAACAAGGTTTCACTGGCGGGAACCTTCCACCTGAACAAGAACTACCACGGTGGCGAAGGCCTGGAACCGCTGTTCTTGCTCGAAGCCGATAAATGTACGCTGTCTGCCAGCGACTTCTGACGTCTGATGTGAGCGGCATGGAATGGCAGCACGGGCGGATCGAATCCGAAATAGCTGGGATGCAGCAGCATGGTGAGTTGTCGAGGGATTGGAATACTGATGCTGGCCGTGATGGCAGGTTGTGGGGCCGAAAGCGGCTCCGAATACCGGACGGTCAATGCCGAGAATCCACCGTCCACTCCTGCCGTCGAGTCTGTTTCTGACTCGGATGCCCCTCCGCAGCCGGAAACTCCTCCGAAGATGATCGCCAGGCAGCCTGCTGAGGAAGTGTCGCCGCAGGAACCTGCCACGCCAATGCCCGAGGCCAGACTGGCTGTCTCCGATGCCCGCCCCTTTGCGGTTCCGCTGCCCGAGAGACTCCCTGCGGAATCAGTATCTGCCTCGCCCGTTACACCCCCCGGTTCTCCCATGCCGGGCAAGATTCAACTGCTCGTTCCTGAAAAGACTTTCGTGACCGAAGGGGCCGAGAAGGCCCTTCGCGTCACTTTTGACGACATTGACCTGCTCAAAGTCCTCAACATGGACCCGGTTCCTCCCGATGTCGAAGACCACCTGCCCGGATGGCTCGCGGGACTGAACGGAGAGCGGATTCGGCTGCGAGGCTGGATGTTTCCTCCTTCACGAGAAGACGGGATTACCCGGTTCATGTTTGTCCGAGACAACGGCATCTGCTGCTTTGGCCGTCGTCCTCAGGTTTACGATAAGGTCGCCGTCAGTTTGAAGGACGGGCTGACCACCAAGTACATTCAGGGGCGTCCATTTGACGTGATTGGCGTTCTCACCGTAGAAGCCGACGTCGAAGATGGCGAAGTTATCTGGCTGTACGCCTTGAATGACGCCACTGTCATTGATGAATAAATGCGGAGCCCGCTGGCCCATTGCCGGCGGATCTCTGCGGAAATTTGGAGACACCATGATCCGAGTCGTTGCCGTACTGCTGCTGATCTGCTGGGGGACGCTGTCACAGGCGGAAAATCTCGGAGCATTCTGCTGCCCCTTCTGCAGTGCCCCCACACTGACCCTGACTGAGCAACTCAACTCGGCGCAAACCGCAGCGTTGGTGCAGTGGAAGTCTGGTAAACCCGCCAATCTCGATGAAGGCTTCAACGGCACCACGGAATATGAAATTGTGCAGGTCGTGCACGATTCCACAGGCAAGCTGGAGAAAGGACAGACGATCCACCTGGACCGTCACCGGGCCGGGAAGGTCGGCGACCTGTTCGTGCTCCTGGGCACAGTGACCGAGAGCATTGAGTGGAGCAGTCCGCTTGAAGTGACTGAAACCTCCTTCAACTACATGGTGCAGGCGCCAACCAAAGAATCGCCCGCAACTGCACGGCTGGCGTACTTTCTGAGATTTCTCGAGTACAGCGATCCAATCATTGCGAACGATGCCTACGCCGAGTTTGCGAATGCTCCTTACGAAGACATTGTTCCACTCGCCAAGGACTTCCCTCGCGAAAATCTCCGCACCTGGCTGGCGGATCCGCAGCTCAATCCCACCCGCATCGGACTCTACGGTCTGATGCTCGGACTGTGCGGGAAACCGGACGATGCGAAGTTCGTCGAGGAACTCATTCTCAAGCCGACCGCGGATTTTCGTCTTGGAATCGATGGGGTGATGGCTGGCTACCTGCTGCTGCGCGGAAGCGCTGGACTGGACGTCATCAAAGTATCCAAGCTGCAGAATGCGGAAGTCCCGTTCAGCGAGACATTCGCGGCCATGCAGGCTCTGCGGTTCATGTGGACCTATGGAGCCGATCGCATTTCGCGGCAGGACCTGCGAAATGCAATGCAAATTCTGCTCGATCGCCCCAATCTGGCTGACCTGGTCATTGTGGACCTGGCCCGCTGGCATGACTGGGGCGTGATGGATCGTCTGTTCGCGATGTACACCTCCCCGGAATACGATGTGCCAAGCATCAAACGTGCGATCGTTCGGTTCCTGATGATTGCCGAGAAATCGAGCGTGGAGAAGGGCGAAATCTCCGAGGCTCAGCAGAAGCATGCCCAGGACTATCTGGCCAGGCTTCGTGAAACCGATCCAGAGACAGTCAGCAAGGCTGAGAAGTATTTCTTTGATTAGGCCGCGTGGTTCTCAGCGTTTCACCTCAACGGAGGCTCCGACGCTGCGACGGCAAACATAAAGAAGTCCGCGTCAACAATTGGCTGACGCGGACTTCTTCATGTGCGGGATGGCTCAAAGACTGCTAGAAGCAGACGCGGTTGCGACCGGAACCTTTGGCTTCGTACAGCTTCTTGTCTGCCATGTCCATCAGCTCTTTTGGAGAGTACATCTCCAGTCCAGTCGTGTGGGCCACTCCCACGCTGATCGTCATCGGGACCGGGCCGTTGGACGTTTCAAATGGACGCGACGCCACGATGGCGCGAATGTCTTCGGCCAGCTTGACCAACTGTTCGCGAGAAATCTCGACCGCCACCACGGCAAACTCTTCGCCGCCAATTCGGGCCAGGATTTCGTCTCCGCGAACGCGGGCCTTAATGCGTCGGCACAGTCCGGCGAGCAGTTCGTCACCGACGATGTGCCCTTGCGTGTCGTTGTGCCCCTTAAAGTGATCGACATCGAACATCACAACGCCCAACCCGCGGCCATGACGTGAAGACCGCAGAACTTCACGCTGGAATGCATCTTCAAAGTACCGGCGGTTGTAGGCCTGGGTCAGCGGATCAGTCCGCATCATCTGTGACATTTCTTCGTGATACTTGGCTTCGACGTCACCGACCGGCAGGTACTTGAAGACATGTGACCCGATACGGATCTGGTCTCCCTGTTCAAGACGATGCTCCATCACCCGGGCTTCGTTGACATATGTGCCATTGGTGCTGCCCAGGTCCATCAGGTGATGGTGATCTCCGCGCCATTCAATCACTGTGTGATATCGCGAGGCGAAATCGTCGTTCAGCTCGCATTCGCAATCGGCACCACGCCCCATACGCAACCGACCTTCGGTCAGCTTGGTAACTGATGAGCCTGCTGCGGCGGGTTGGATTCGTACCAGACATGCCCCACTGGCTTCTTCCGCGAACATCTCAACGGGTGCTGCGGAAACCTGTGTCTGGGGCAGATTAAGAGCGGTGTTTTGGTGCGACATTGGAACAGCTATGGGTTTGGCCCTGCATTGAATAGTGACAGGATAAACCTAGCCCAAGATGCAAAAATGAAACACGTCTCACTCTTCGGAATGTAAGCAAACTGCCCAATCGATGCCGACGCTGCCACCTGTTCCGACGGTACTGCCTGGCGCGGTTATGAACTTAACACGGCCTTCATTTTTTCCAGACCGGTACGGGCGACGATCAGTGGGTCCTGCTGCCAGTAATCGCGATTGAACAGTTCCAGCGAGACGGCCCCGGAGAATTGAATGCGATCGAGTGTTTGACAAATTTCCGCCCAGGGAGCTGCGCCATCGCCGGGGTAGACCCGAAACGCATCGGTCAGTTCTTCGCGGGGCGGAGCCGCCGGGTAATCGTTGAAGTGGAAGCAGTGCAGGGCTGCACCGGAAATGATGCCCAACCCGGCCAATGACGAGCCACCGCGGTAAATGTGGTAAATGTCCGGGAGAATGCAGGCATCCGAGTCTCCAGCCTCCGTCGCCACAAAGACCGCTTCGCCCAGTCTCGACAGATTTCGGGAGTGTCCCCAGATTTCAACCTGCGGAACGACCCCTTGCTGTCGTCCGACTTCCAGCACAGCAGCGTAGCGTTCCGCCACCTTGAAGAGGTCGAGCGAGGGCGCATCCTTCTGTTGAGCTCCAACCGGCGGGGCCGCGATGTGCGTTCCTCCCAGTGCCTTCACGAAATCCATATCTCGCTTCATCGTCTCGATACCCTCCTTGCGGCGGGTGTCGTCGTCGACGATCCACTGGGCAAAACCAATGGTGCTCTCAACTCGCAGTCCGTGGTCGGCAATCCGCTTTGCGAGATCGGGCAGGGATTTCCCCGCATCAACATAGGCCTGAATGTCTCGAATCCAAGGTTCAATCCCCTGGTAGCCAGCCTTGGCCGCAAGATCGACAAAATCCTCAATCGGGAGTTTCTGACCCATGACCGTACTGGCGTTCAGGCAATATCGAACTCGCTGATCCAGTGGCAGTTGAGCAGCGACTTCGGGCTCCGCGGCAACTGTGCCCATCGCCATTCCGCCGGTCAACAGCCCGGCCGACATCAACAACTCACGACGGGTCACACTCATCAGGTCACCTTGCTGAACGAAGAGATCAGGAATCGGGACGTCGATAGACGAACGAGTTTTCGATGGCCACAAAGCCGGCATTCTCTACCGCTGTTGACGCCATGAGATTGGCGTGCGGGATATGAATTTCCGCCAGCGTGATACTCATTTCCGACCGCATGCGTCGCATCGTTTCGATGAGCAGGGCGGAACCGAACCCGCGTCCGCGAAAGGCTTCGGCAACTTGAATGTCAACCAGTCCAATCGGCCGTTCGCGCCAGCGGGACACATAGTGGTCCAGCCCGATCACGGTCACGGCGGCCACCGTTTGCGCAGTCTTCTTGGCCACCAGCCGAAACCGCATGGACTCGATGTTGCCAAAATGCGTGTACCACCAGTAGCTGGGGTCCCGTGGATCTTCCCCCACGAGTAGCTCCGTCTGTCGTCGAATCCCGATCAGTCGAAAGTTGGTGGGATCTCGGTTGGTGGACAGGTCACGCTGATAGATCGTGGAACCTTTGGTCTGCTTGAATCCCCCGGCAGCCAGAAACTCTGCCATACAGGGTGTGGATTCCAGTATTCCCGAGGGTCGAGCACCGCCATACAGGCCACCGTAAAACGGGTCGCGGTACTTGGATTGTCCGAATTCAACTTCCCCCGCACCACACGCGTGCAAATAGGCCGTAGCCCGCTGAACCAACTCGCGTCCAATGCCCTGGCGGCGGTGGTCACTGGCAACGAGCAGGGCACAGATAATTCCCTGCGTCGCATCCAGCCGGCTCAAATCCTCTGTGAAGCCGAAACCTGCATGGCAAAATCCAACCATCTGGCCGTTGGACTCGGCAATAATCAACCCCTGCGGGTCGAAGTAAGGAAGAGCAAAAACGCTGACTTCGAACGCGTAAACCGTCCCCGGTTGTGCTGCGCCGCGACCCAGGGCAGCGCTGTTCCACAGCGCCAGCAACTTGGGAGGGTCGGTATTTCGAAACGTCCGATACTCAACCACGGGGGCTCAAGTCCAAAGTTGTCGCTGCAATGTGACCGGTCAGTTTATGAAGATCAATGAGAGTAGCGAATTCAATCTTGAAGTGACAGTTTACCGAGCCACCTTTACCCCGGTTCAAGGAATGCCGGCTGGAACGGGACTGGAAGCCAGCTCACCCGCCAGCACGGGCGAAGGTGAACTCTTCACGATACACTGGAGACCGAGGGTGGGGCAGCCAAAGCCTTGCCCCGTTCGATTCAAGAGGCATACTCTGTCTCCGGAATTCGTCCCGCACAATGAATACCCATGACTGAACCGCAGCATCCCGAACTGGTGCCTCTGTCCATCCACGACATGACCGTCGCCTATCAGCGCCGCCCAGTGATCTGGGACATCGATTTCGACGCTCCGGCTGGCAGCCTGATCGCCATTGTCGGCCCGAACGGGGCGGGGAAGAGTACGCTCATCAAGGCCTCACTGGACTTGGTCCCCAAAGTGTCTGGCGATGTCCTCGTTTTTGGCGAGCCCTACCGGGCACAGCGGGGTCGTGTCGCCTATGTGCCGCAGCGGTCCAGTGTCGACTGGGATTTTCCAGTCAGTGCGCTCGATGTGGCGGCCATGGGCCTGTATCGCCACATTGGCTGGTTTCGCCCGGTCACACGCAGATACCGGCAGGAGGCCCTGGCCGCCCTTGATCGGGTCGGGATGGCCGACTTTGCCAATCGACAAATCAGTCACCTCAGCGGCGGACAACAGCAGCGAGTCTTCCTGGCACGGGCACTGGCTCAGAATGCAGACCTGTATCTGATGGACGAGCCGTTCGCCGGTGTCGATGCCACCACGGAACGAGCCATCGTTGGCATCCTGCAGGAGCTGCGGGCTTCCGGTAGAACCGCACTTGTCGTTCATCACGACCTGCAGACCGCTCCGGAGTACTTTGATCATGTCGTCCTTCTCAACATGAGGCTGGTCGCGTCCGGTCCCATGGAAACGGCATTCACTCAAGAGAATCTTCGCCGAACCTTTGGAGGCAAGCTGCCGCTGCTCGATCAGGTGGGCAACCGCATGGCGGGAGGCGAGCGGACATGACCGCGGGCCGCCTCGGACCATTCCTGCTGATGTGCGTCGCGATGTTCCTCGGCCTGGGGGGCTTACCGATATTGGCCGCCAGTGTCGCAGACACGGAACAGAGTCATCTGCAGCGCGTGCTCCTGCTGCAAGACTACAATACCCGCGTTGTGCTGCTGGGAACCACACTGCTGGGGATCAGTGGAGGCGTCATTGGCGTATTCATGCTGCTGCGAAAGCGTTCGCTCATCGCCGATGTCGTCGGCCATAGTGCTCTCCCGGGCATTGCGATGGCCTTCATCCTGTGTGAAGCGGCCCGACCGGGCATCGGAAGAAATGTCCCACTGCTGATGCTGGGGGCAGCACTCGCCGGGCTGCTGGGAGCGGTTCTCGTGATGGTGATCGATGGCTTCTCTCGTACGAAGTCGGACGCCGCGATGGCCATTGTCCTCAGCACCTTTTACGGGCTGGGAACCGCGCTGCTCACGGTTGTGCAGCATCTCCCCACGGCCAGTGCCGCCGGACTGAAGGACTACCTGAACGGCAAGACGGCCTCACTGGTGGCCTCAGATGTGTGGGTGTTTGCGATCTGCTCGGCTGTGCTGTTGTTTGTGACAGCCTTGCTGTTCAAGGAACTCACACTGCTGTGCTTCGATAAAGAATTCGCTGCAGCCGAAGGCTGGCCGGTATTCCGGCTCGATGCACTGCTCACCGCACTCGTGGTCGGCATCACCATTCTTGGCATGCAAAGCGTTGGCCTGCTGCTGGTCGTCGCCGTGCTGATCATTCCCGCCTCGGCGGCACGATTCTGGTCAAACGGCATCCGCTCTCTGACGATTATCTCCGGAACGATTGGTGGACTCTCGGCGGCCTGTGGGACCATCATCAGCGCGCTGTATCCACGCATTGCCGCCGGGGCAGTCATCGTCCTCTCGGGGACGGCGTTCTTTGTGGTCAGCATGCTGTTCGGTCGACAGCGAGGCCTCATCTGGACCGTGCTGGAAGCCCGCCGAATGCAACGTCGGATTGGTCGACACGATCTGCTGCGTGCCGCCTACGAAATCGTGGAAGCCGATTGCTGCCCGGACCGCCACCAGGTTCCGTCCGACGCCCAGCTGCTGAACGCCCTGTTCAGCCACGACCAACTCATCGCGATGCGCACGTGGTCGGCCCGCCGCGTCCGGCAACTGGTCCAGTCCGCCTGCCAGCACGAGCTGCTCATCCCGGTGGGTGGCAGCCTGCGACTCACCCCGGAAGGCGCGGCACTCGCCCGTCGCGCTGTGCGGAATCACCGCCTGTGGGAGCTATACCTCATCACATTCGCCGAGGTCGCGCCCAGCCGCGTCGACCGAGCCGCCGACCGCATCGAACACGTCCTCGAACCCGACGTCATCCGCCAGCTGGAACTACGGCTAACCGCTCAACAAACCGCTGCCGTTCCGCAGAGTCCGCATGACTAGTGGCTGGAACGCGCTCTCCCTTGTCTGGACACGCTCCCGCCGACTTCCGAAACTGCTCAATCGGGGATCTGTCATGTTCCACTTCATTCTCGGGCCAGGACTGTTTGATGCCGATTGCACGGAAGTTTATTGACTGGGCACAACCTGCCTTGCCGGCGATTGCTGCAGACCTGCGGGACGAATACACGGTGCTGGGACATTGTGACTTGTCCAATGTGATTGCCGTGCTGCCCGGGGGGCAGGCTGGTCGACGGTTGCAGGAATTGCTGGCCATTCAAACTGGCGGGCAACTGAGCCCGCCTCAGATGGTCACGGCGGGGCAGTTGCCGGAACTGCTCTACCAGCCACAACGCCCCTTCGTGAGTAGCCTGACTCAGCAGCTGGCCTGGGGAGAAGCCTTGCGGTCCTTGTCGCCGGAGAAACTACAGGTGGTTGTGCGACAGCCGCCTCGCGATGCCGACTTCGAAGGCTGGCTCGCACTGGGCGAATTGCTGGCGCGGCAGCATCGGGAGCTGGCGGCCGATCTGCTGAGCTTTGCCGATGTGGCCGAGCGGGGCCGCAACCTTGTGGGCTTCAACGAGCGGGAACGCTGGGAAGTTCTCCGCGAAGTTCAGCAGCAGTATCTGAACCGGCTCGATGAATTGCAGCTGTGGGATCAGCAAACGGCGAGGCTTGTCGCGATTGAGAAGCAGGAGTGCGCGACCGACAGGCAGATCATTCTGATCGGCACCGTCGACCTGAATCAGACGTTGCGGGCGATGCTCGATCAGGTGGCCGACTGTGTGACCGCGTACATTCACGCTCCTTCAAAGCTGCAGGGAATGTTCGATGAGCATGGCTGTCTGAAGCCCGAAGAATGGGAGCGGATGAAGATCGACATCCGGACCGAGCAGGTGCAGGTCGCCGACAGCCCAGTCGATCAGGCGGAAGCGGTCGCCCGCACTCTGGCCGGATTCGGAGACGAGTATGCACCGGACGAAATCACGATTGGAGTCCCCGATGAACGGCTGGTCCCTCACGTGCGCAGGCTGCTGCACCAGTGCGGGGTCGATACCCGCTGGGTCGTAGACCGGGACTTGCCTCACACCGAACCGTATCTGCTGCTCGATGCTGTCGCTGATTACCTGGAATCGCGACGTACAGGGAACTTTTCGGCACTCGTGCGGCACCCCAATGTCACCGACTGGCTCAACCACCAGGGGCTGCCGGAAGGATGGTTGACCGCGCTGGATCGTGACATCAACTGGCATCTGCCGCAGCGGCTCCAAAGCGGAACAGAGCAGGAAGCCTATTCCGCCGCTGTGCAGCAACTGGTTGAAACCATCGAAGGGCTGCTGGCCCCCCTGCGTGGCGACTCACTTCCATTGGATCGCTGGTTTGAACCACTCAGCAATCTGCTGCTGCAGGTGTATGGCCATGTGGAGTTTGATCGGGAACTGCTGGCGGATCGCAGCATCCTCGATGCCTGCAGTCAAATTCAGAAGGCGCTTGGAGAACACACGAAGATCCCCGAGCCTTTGCAGCCTTCACTCTCGGCAGCGCAGGCCATCCGCCTGACACTCGATCAGGTGCGGAGCGGGATCATTCCGCCGGATGCCTCCGAAGCGGCCGTGCAGATTTACGGATGGCTGGAACTTCCGCTGGATGATTCCCCGGCACTGGTCGTCACGAGCGTGAACGAGGGATTTATTCCATCGTCGGTCAATCACGACATGTTTCTGCCCAACCGGCTGCGAACTCATCTCGGGCTGGAAGACAATTCCCGCCGCTACGCACGTGATGCGTATGCCCTGAGCGTGTTGTGCCATTCACGAAGGACGCTGCATCTGCTGGTCGGCAAACGGGATGTTCGCAATGAACCGCTTGTCCCCAGCCGCTTGCTGTTTGCTGCGGATCAGGACACGGTCGCCCGGCGAGTTCTGGCCTTTTACGATGCTCCACCGCAGCCTCGCCCCGCTCCTCTGGAGGGACCATTCGTCGCCCGGCACGAAGATTTTCAGTTTGCAATTCCGCGCCCCGAGCCGCGATCGAAGCCTCCGGCCAGCTTCAGCGTGACCGAATTCAGCGACTATCTGTTGTCGCCGTATCGATACTATCTGCGGCGGGTACTGAAACTCAAAGAACTCTCCGATGACGTGGCGGAACTCGATCCTGCCAACTTCGGAAACCTGATTCACCATGTGCTGGATGAGTTTGGGCACGCGGAAATCCGCAATTCCTCCGATCCCACAGCGATTCGTCAGTTCCTGGAGGACACGCTGGAAGCCTATGTCACGCAGTATTTCGGAGCGTCTCCGCTTATGGCGGTCGGTGTGCAGGTGGAGCAGGCCCGCGTGAGACTCGGCGCGTTTGCCCGCTGGCAGGCCCACTGGGCGGGGCAGGGATGGGAGCTGCGCCATGCCGAAGTCAATCCACCTGAATGCCATTTCACTCTGCCGGATGGCCGAACTGTGAATTTGCACGGCCGCATCGACCGCATTGACTTCCATCCGGACCGACAGGAATGGGCGATTTTCGACTACAAGACCGGCGAGCGGGCAGGCCATCCCGACAAGACGCATCGCCACAAGGACGAATGGATCAACTTGCAGCTCCCGCTATACCGACATCTCGCCAAACCGCTGAACGTCACCGGAACGGTCCATCTCGGATTCATCACCTTGCCCCGCGACACCAACGACATCCGTGAACATCTGGCCGGCTGGACTGAGGACGACCTGCGTGCTGCCGATGCGAAGGCTGCTGAGGTCATTCAGAAGATTCTGGCTGAAGAATTCTGGGTTCCGCAGGACGACCCACCGACGTTCATGCAGGAGTTTGCGCCAATCTGTCAGGATGGCGTGTTTGGCAAACGCGATTCCGTCTAATCTGCAGTGCTGATTGACGCCTCGGCGGTGGCCAGTATCCTGTCGCGTTCCTCTCCGCATTCTCTCTGCCGCTGAAGGCCTCGTTTATGGCTGCGCCCAAACTTCACTTTGATGGTCCCAAACGGGGCAAAATCTGCGTTGCGCTGGCCCATGGGGCTGGCGAAGGGTGGGATTCGCGATTCATGGACTACTTCAGCACCGAGCTGGCCAAACTGGGGTACCGGGTCGCCCGATTTGAGTTTCCCTACATGGCTGAACGTTCCACAACCGGCCGCAAGCGTCCGCCCGACCGAGAAGACATCCTTCGGGACACGTGGCTGCAAGTGGTACAGGCCCTGCCGCAGGAACGCATCATCATCGGTGGCAAGTCAATGGGCGGCCGCATTGCCAGTATGGTGGCCGACGAAGCGGGTGTGGGCGGAGTGGTGTGCCTGGGCTACCCCTTTCATCCCAACGGCAAACCCGAAAAACTGAGGATCGAACATCTGACCACGATTCAAACGCCCACATTGATCGTGCAGGGAGAGATCGATCCCTTTGGAACACGTGACGAAGTCCTGAGCTATCCCCTGTCGGATGCCGTTCAGATTCACTGGGTTCCCGATGGTGACCACAGCTACCAGACGAAGCGCGACAGCGACCGCAATCAGAATCAGAACTTCACAAACGCGATGCGGCACATCGACAAGTTCATTCAGCCGATCTGGCCGGAAATCATGCGTTGACGTCACGGCGGTGCCTACCAAACGTGCAGCACGTGCCCGCAGCATATGCGGAGATCGCGTCTCCGACGGCCCTCTGAAAAAAGTTCGTTACTGTAACCCCCTTTATAAATGCGGGTTGCAAGCTTCCGCCCACACTTCCAGGCGAATTGGCACGGCCATTGCAATAGATACTGGAGAGCCCAACGGCTCAGCGAGTGTCTTGATGGCTGGGGGTGTGGCCGGGGCCACCCTCGGAGGGTGGAACCGGGCGAGCGCCCACGCCCCCAGCCATTTTCAATACATCTCCAGGCAACACAGATGGCCTCGAATCGCCGGTCGGTTCGAGGCCATCTGCGTTGCTCAGCTGAGGATTGCAGCCTGAAGTGGAGACACGGCAAACCCTGCGTCGAAAGGATTGTTATGGAGAGTCCCTGTCGACCGAATCCAATTCACGACCTACAATCGAGTTACGTGGGCAATTTCCTCCACTGTTCAGACTCGAATCGAAGGTCAGCCATTCATGCAACGCACCATTTTCATCGTGGCCGCAGCGGTCACCGGGCTCATGCTGATCTGGGCAGTGCTTTTCCCACAAAATTCCGTTCCTGACCTGCCCTCGTCGCCTCCCCCTTCGGACTGGTTCCAGGCAGCCGTTCTCGAAGCCCCTGAGACCGTTCTCGTTGACTTTTCGGCCACCTGGTGCGGTCCGTGCCGACAGTTGGCTCCGATGCTGGTCAAGCTGGAAGAGCAATTTGCCGGGCGGCTCAAGGTTGTGACCGTCGACATTGACGAAGAGCCAGCTTTGGCGGCGCACTTCCGTGTTGATGGAGTTCCCTACATCTACCTGTTCCGAGATGGCAAACCCGTTGATGCCGCACGGGGATTGATCCCGTCCTACGTCGAACTGGCAGCATTCGTGGAACCTCATCTTCCAGCTGAAGCGATTGCCGCCCCCGTAGCGGCGAGTGCTCCCGATCGAGAGACCGAAACCGCCAGCCAGTAGAACTTCCGAATCGCGAATCGGCCGGCCTGATGCGGGCCAGTCACCAGCATAGACGGCCATCATGGATCGAATTCACAACGCGTTCGAAAAGAATGCCTTCCTGCTGGATCTTGACGCTCAAGATCTGGGCGATGTTTTCCGTCAGGCATTGGTCGCCGCGGTCAATCTGGGGTTCATCCCGGCTGATCGGGCTGGCGACGTCGAAGCGGAACTACACGCACGAGAACAGACCGCTTCGACCGCTATCGGAAACTCGGTCGCGATTCCCCATGCATATCTCGAAGGGCTGGATGAGCCGCTGATCTTTTTTGTCCGGCTGCGGCGGGCGATGGACATGGGCGCCCCCGACCTGCGTCCCGTCCGCTATCTATTCATCCTGACCGGCCCAACAGGGCGTGCCAGCGAACATCTCGACACGCTGACACAAATTGCCCGGCTGATGTCGGAGAAGGAGTTCCGGTACGACATACGTCAGGCCTTGCATCGCGAGGATCTGCTGGCCGCGATTGCTGCGTTCGATGAGCGGTCGGCACCGGAAAAGCGCAAAGCGCTGTTCGAAGATGGTCTGACCTACACCGGCAAGTTTGCAGGAGGATTGCGTGCGGATATCGCACGTCGATCCGCCTGTTACCTGTCGGATTTCAAGGATGGCTTGAGCACGAAAAGCCTGGGATCGGTTCTGTTCCTGTTCTTCGCCTGCATTGCGCCCGCCATCACCTTCGGCGGACTGATGCAGGATGCCACTGGAGGCTGGATCGGGGCGACCGAGATGCTCCTGGCCACCGCCGTCGGAGGAGTCATCTTCAGCCTGATGGGAGGTCAGCCACTACTGATCCTGGGGGGAACCGGGCCGCATCTTGTCTTTACCGCCATCCTGTATGAGTTGTGCCAGCAGTTCAACATTCCATTTCTGCCGACATATGCCTGGGTCGGCTGCTGGTCGGCGCTCTATCTGATTCTCCTCTCGCTGACAGACGCCAGTTGCCTGCTGCGATTCTTCACTCGGTTTACGGACGAAATCTTCGCGACACTGATTTCCGTGATCTTTATTGTGGAGTCGCTGAAGAAGATTCTGGCTTCACTGCATGAGGCCCGTGCTGATCGCATTCAACATGACCAGGCCTTCCTCGCATTGTTGCTGTCACTGGGCACATACGCGTGCGCGATGATGCTCAGCAGAGTCCGCAAGACCCGCTACCTCTCGCATGGAGTCCGCGAATTCCTGGCGGACTTTGGGCCCACGATCGCCGTCGGCGCGATGATGCTGTTCGGCACACTGTTTCCTCAGGTCTTTTTGGAGCCGCTCCGCGTTCCCGACCATCTCGAGCCGACTGCCTCGGCCGTTGATGGAGCCAAGCGGGCCTGGCTGGTTCCCATGTTTGATCTCCCCTTATGGGTTTGCATCGCGGCAGCCATTCCGGCATTGCTGGTCACCGTGCTGACGTTTCTGGAACAGAACATCACCGCCCGTATTGTGAATTCCCCCGACCATCAGCTGCACAAGGGGCCCGGTTATCACCTCGACCTGGGTGTCGTCGGTCTACTGCGAATCTTCTGTTCAATTTTCGGCCTTCCCTGGCTCGTGGCTGCCACTGTGCGGTCCCTCAATCACGTGCGGTCACTGGCCACCGTGGAAGAGAAAGTGGGGTCCGGAGGGGAACGCCGGGAGGAAATCATTCATGTGCGTGAAACCCGATTAACAGGACTGGCCATCAGCCTGCTGATTGGCTGCTCACTGCTGCTGTTGCCGTTCCTGAAGCTGATCCCCATTGCCGTCTTGTACGGCCTCTTTCTCTACATGGGCGTCGTGTCACTGGGGGGCAATCAGTTCTTTGAGCGATCAATCCTGTGGATTACCGACCCGGCCCTGTATCCCAAGACGCACTACACCCGCACGGTCCCCACCTGGACCATTCACTACTTTACCGCCATTCAGATGCTGTGCCTGACCGCCCTGATGCTGGTCAGCCTCAGTTCGTTCAAGATCCTGTTTCCGCTGCTGATCGCCCTGCTGGTGCCCATACGAATCCTGCTGAACAAGCTCTTCAGCCAGCCCGACCTGGCGGCATTGGATGCCGCCACCGAGCCCGAGACAGAGGAATCGCACTGGGCCTAGGAGGCGATCTCCGCAGCACAATGCCGTGGCGACTACTCGGCTTCTCCTCGCCCCTTGCGGGCTCGCAAGAGCGAAGCCGGAACATCGGCCTGTGGTGGGGCCACGGTCTCCTCCAGAAAGCTGCCCGGTACTCCGCCGGCAGCGGCAATCTCGCGCAGCGTGTTGAGCAGTTCGTCATCGGACAGGTAGGCCTTTGCCGCCTGCGCCTGACGCAACGTTTCCTCAAACACATTCAAAACGGGCTCCACATCCTTCCGCTGCGACTCGATGACCTTGTCCGTGAACATGACTCCGTCCAGATGGTCGAGTTCATGCTGCACCACGCGGGCGGGCAAATCGTCGAGCGACATCTCAAATAACTGGCCATCGAGATCAAAGGCTTCAATCTGCACATCACTGGGGCGACGGACATCGGCGTAGAGCTTGGGGATGCTCAGGCAACCTTCTTCGGCAACGTCCGACCCTTTTCGATTTGTGATCTGCGGGTTGATGAAAACGAATTCCTGGTCCGTTTCCTCCGGATCCGCTGCCAGATTCATCACAAACACGCGGAGTGGCAAACCAATCTGGTTGGCTGCCAGGCCAATGCCATTGGCTTCATACATCAATTCAAACATCCGGCGGACCACGGTCCGCAGGTTGTTGTCGATCTGGCGGATGTCAGCCGATTTGAACCGCAGGGCTGGATGCGGAAAATACACAATCTGCATGTCGAAACTTCAGCAACTGTTGTCGTGAATGACGGACCGCATGGCACGGCGAGCAGGGCTCGCAGCGACCGTAATTTGCGAGTTTAGCACAGGTCCGACGTCGTCGCATCCGCACGGGCAACCGTTTGCGGGCATGACGTTTTACTGATCTCATACACGATTCCCATTCAACCATTGACATGTTTCTGCCTAGAATCAAGAGACCCACTCCCTGTTTCACATGCAAACTGGATCATGAACTACTTCATTCGCCGCCCCTGGGATCTGCCGCAGTCCGTTCATACTGAAGAATCGGTCTACCGAGATCGGAAGCAGGCGAGGCGGGACTTCCTGAAGTCCATCGGCCTCGGCGCAGGGGGGCTTGCAATTGGGGGGCTGCTTCCGGGCTGCGGCAAGCCAACACTTGAGGAACTCGAAGACGCCGGCGCGGTCACCGTTGATACCGCCGCATACCCGGCTCCGCCCAATGGAGCGTTCGAGTATGGGCGAGAGGAAACCGCGCGTGAAGAAGCCGCCCGTTTCACCAATTTTTATGAGTTCACCTCCAGCAAGGCGGTCTACCAGCATGTCGACAAGTTCGAGCCCACGCCGTGGAAGGTGGAAGTCACCGGCCTGTGCGCGAAACCGGGAACATTCGATCTCGATGATCTGATCAAGCTTGCCCCCCTCGAAGAGCGGGCGTACCGCCACCGCTGTGTCGAAACCTGGTCCATGTGTGTTCCATGGACGGGCTATCCACTTCACAAGCTGCTCATGGCCGTCGAGCCTCAGGCCGCGGCGAAGTATGTCCTGTTCAAGACCTGCAACCGCCCCGAACAGGCTCCCCAGATGGCCATTCCACGCTATCCCTGGCCTTACACTGAAGGCCTGACTCTGCCGGAAGCGATGAATGAACTGACTCTGCTGACGACGGGCATCTACGGGCAGCCGCTGCTCAAACAGCACGGAGCCCCCATCAGAATTGTCATCCCCTGGAAATACGGATTCAAATCGATCAAGTCGATCGTTGAAATTGAACTGACCGACCAGCTTCCCGCGACGTTCTGGAACACCCTCAATCCCCACGAATATGGCTTTGAGGCCAACGTCGACCCGCAGGTTCCGCATCCCCGCTGGAGCCAGGAGTGGGAATGGATGCTCGGGTCCCGTGACCGCTTTCGCACGCAAATCTACAACGGCTATGGCGACTGGGTCGGCGACTTGTATGGTTCGTAATCGGATCGCCAGGGGGCTGTTTCCGCTGTTCAATTGCCCGGGGGACTGCCAACGTAGTCAAATACACGTTGTGCAGCCCTTCACCAAACACGATGACCGATTGCAGATCACATGCCGGACTCTCTCTTCAGTGTCGCCAACCAGGTCGTACTCGTTTCCGGGGGAAGCCGGGGAATTGGCCGAGCGATCGCGGACGGGTTCGCTCAGCGTTCGGCTCGCGTGATCATCACGGGTCGTGATTCGGAGTCATTGCACCAGACTGCAGCTGAGCTATCCGCCGGCTCCGAATTTCCGGTGATTCCCATGGTCTGCGATGTGGCCTGTCCAAAGCAGATCGAAATTCTGGTGGAGAAGGTCGTTGAGGCCTGTGGCCAGATCGACACGCTCATCAACGTCGCCGGAGTCAACCGCCGCAAACCGGCGCTGGAAGTCACCGAAGAGGACTACGACTTCGTCATGGACATCAATCTCAAGGGGGCCTTTCTGCTGTCGAAGGCCGTGGGCCGGGTAATGGTGGAGCAGGAAAGTGGAAGTCAGATCAATATCGCTTCACTGAACTCCGACCGGCCCTTTAATGATGTCCTCCCCTACGCCATGAGCAAAATGGGCATGAGCACAATGACTCGCGTACTGGCGATCGAATGGGGGCCATTGGGAGTTCGCGTGAACGCCCTGGCACCGGGGTTCATTCTTACCGACCTGACAAAGAAATTGTGGGCAAACCAGGAATTGCAGGAATGGGGGCTGACGAACACGCCGCTACAACGAATGGGGCAGCCGGAAGACATGGTTGGAACGGCCGTGTTCCTGGCCAGCGAGGCGTCGCGTTTCATGACCGGACAGGTCCTGTTTGTCGATGGCGGCTTCACCGCCGGACGGAACTGGCCCATTCCTGCGGGAGGCGGACAGTAACCCCATGTTGGGATTTGCCCTCGCCAATCTGCTCAGTCGGCCCATGCGGACGGCACTCTCAGTCCTCGGCCTGACCGTCGCCATTGCGGGGATGGTCGGCCTGTTTTCGATCGCCGAAGGCATCAGCAATGTCGTTACCCGTTCCTTTCAACAGATTCCCGGCTTGCTGATCCAGCAGCGCGGCGCTCCGGTTCCCATTTTCTCCACGCTGCCATCGGCATGGGAGCAGGAAATCCGCGAGGTTCCCGGAGTGACGGTCGTGAACGCGGAAGTCCTCAGCCGAATCAATTTGCTCGAAGGGAAGGTGGTCCTGTCTCCCCCGCGATTCCTGCTCGGTCTGGAGATTCCCTCCCGTCTCGCTCTTCAGCGATGCGTTTATCACGAGAACCTCGTCGAGGGGCGTTTCCTGACCCTGGAGGACCAGGGAACGAACAACTGCATCATCAGCCAACAGATCGCGATCGAACACAAGAAAGGCATCGGCGACACGCTGCTGCTCAACCGGGCGGAATGTCCAATCGTTGGCATTTACCACACCGGCTCGATCATGATCGACGTCAGTATTCTGATGGACCTGGGAACCGTCCGACAGCTGATGCGCGTGGCTCCCGATACCGTCTCCTGTTTCTATGTTGAACTGGCCGAGGCTGCGGATCGCAAGCAGGTCAAACAGGAACTGGAAGATCTCTTTCGCGGCCGCGAGGGGGACAACTGGCAACCCAGTGGGCAATCCTCAGAAAACATCCTCGGCTCGCTGTTTCGCCAGTTGGACCGACAAATTCGACAAACAGCCCCGGGAGACCTTTCCGCCCCCTCCTCACCACCGCTTCCCGCAACGAACAATGCGGCTTCGGACGTCGAGTCCCCGGTGGAAGTTCGTTCGGCGGAGGACTGGTCCGAACGCTTTGACGAATTCAGCGCGGACCTGAAGGTGTTCCTGGTCATCATGACGGCCATTGGAGTGACGATCGCCGTCCTGAGCATCATCAACACCATGCTGATGAGCATCACCGAACGGACCACCGATTTTGGAATCCTTCGTGCCAACGGCTGGCGATCACGCGACATCGTCAAGTTGATCACCTGGGAGAGTGCCCTGATCGGGCTGATCGGCGGCGGACTGGGAGCCCTGCTCGGGTTTATTGCCACTCTGGTCATCAATGCCACGTGGCCCGACCGTATGCAGCTGTTTGCGAGTCCGCAGCTGCTGGTCTTCAGCGTGCTGTTCAGCGTCTTACTCGGCACCATCGGCGGTGTGTACCCAGCCTGGTTGGCAAGTCGCCTCTCGCCAATGGAAGCCATCCGTCGAGGCTGACATCGTCCCCACTCGCAACGCGATGCCACATCACTCGCAAGGCTGCAACTGATCCAGTGGCACGTAAAATTTGGCGTAGCGCTTGCCGTCGGAATACAGCACACCCCGAGAATCTTCGACCAGTACGGTGGCCCGCTTGGTCACGCGATTGAGCACCCCGACCTGATGTCGTCCATCCAGAGGAAACGTCACTCGAACCCCCGGACGCAGTCCGAGAACTCCCGCCTGTTCGCGTGCAGTCACCAGGGCATGGCGATGGCCGTTGTGACCGAAACACTGTCGGGCCAAAGACTGAAACCGCTCCGCCGAGCAGTTCGAGACGTCCCAGACGAGCATTTCAATCAAATGCAGCAGTTCATGCTCCATGATTCGCTGTAGAGCCGCGAGCCGATCGTGGCAAACCACCCCGGCGACCGTGACTTCGCGTTCGAGATCAGCAAAGGACTGCATCAGCAGCGTGGAAGAGACCGCAATTTCGAATCGCTCGGCTCGCTGACTTCCACGTCGACGAAACCGGGAGGTCTTCCCACCGGCTGAAGTCAACCGCGATGAAACCCGAAACGACAGGGGAACATCCTCCAGACAGGCCCGACACAATCCGTTAAAGAAGTGTGTGTCGTATGCTTCAAACAACCACGCCAGATCCTGCTCATCCAGCTGCTCGAAATTCGGATTCCCAATCGATGCCGACTGAGCCAGCAATCCGGATCGAATTTGCTCCAGCCGCTGGCGAATCTGTTCCGGGGAGAGACGCAGCGTCATCAGGAATTGTCTCAAGTCGCTGCGGCTCATTCGAGGATGATTCGGATTGCTGGGGAATTGGGAATTTGGTTCAAAGCATCGTATCGACCACCGCGGATCTCCCCAAGTATTCAATACCGTCGTCCGGAGCGTCACTGGGCTTGACCTGTTCGCACGGGAACCCGATTCTTGCACGCCTGATGGGGCCTGTACGTCATTTGGTTGTGAACTGTCGAGACATTTTGCCCGGTTGGTTGCTGAATCTGGTTTACGCGCTGGTCGTGCTGTTGTGCAGTCCGATCCTCCTCTGGCGCAGCCTGCGCCTCGGCAAGTACCGCACAGGCTGGAGCGAGAAGTTTCTCGGGCATGTGCCACTGTATCCCAAAGAGAAGTCCTCAACTCCTCGCATCTGGCTGCATGCGGTGAGTGTCGGCGAAGTGCTGCAGCTTCGACAGGTACTCGTGCAGCTCCGATCGGTTCTACCGGAAGCGGAAGTCATCGTTTCAACCACCACCCGAACCGGACATGACGTTGCTCGTGAAAAGCTGCAAGGGGTGCATGTTGTGTACTTCCCGCTCGATTTCACGTGGGCAGTGAAGTCGGCATTGCGACGGTTACAGCCGGATGTCTTCGTGCTTGTTGAGCTGGAACTGTGGCCAAACTTCCTGCGCTCGTCGATTCGCCAGAACGTGACACTGGGACTGATCAATGGGCGATTGAGTGAACGGAGTTACAAAGGCTACCGTCGGCTGCGCTGGCTGTTGAGACCGCTCCTGAGCCGGTTCTCTTTTCTCGCGATACAATCTGACGAATACCGTGACCGCTTTGTGGCCATTGGGGCCCGTGCGGAAACGTGTCACGTCACCGGATCGATCAAGTTCGACGGACTGCAAACCAGCCGGGATTTGCCGCTGACCGAGGAACTCCGAGTACAATTCGGTATTGAGCCGACGGATCGAGTCTTTATCGCCGGGAGTACCCAGGAGCCGGAAGAACAGATTGCGTTGCAGGTGTACCGCGAGTTACAGCCCGCATACCCGCAGCTGCGATTGATCCTTGTTCCTCGGCATCCGGAACGAGCAACTGCAATTGCCCGCATGGTGGAGGAGGCCGGGTTCTCGCTTCAGCGCCGGTCACAGCACGGTCCCCCTCCGCAATCCGGAGCGAGGCCCGTTGGGATGCTGGATACGGTAGGCGAGCTCTCTGCCTGCTGGGGACTCGCCGACATTGCGTTTGTCGGCGGAAGCTTCGGCAATCGCGGGGGGCAGAACATGATGGAGCCCGCCGCGTACGGCGCAGCTGTCTGCTTTGGCCCCAACACCCGCAACTTCCGACAAATTGTGGAACTGCTCACCCAGGCAGACGCCGTGCAGGTGGTTCAGGATCCTGCAGCACTGAAGGCGTTTGTCGAGAAAATGCTTCAATATCCCGATGAAGGCGCCGAACTGGGGCGGCGAGCCCAGCAGCTCGTCCTCAGCCAGCAGGGGGCGACACAGCGGACGATAGATCTGCTGCGGGCCTCGTTTTCCGCATGATGTCGACGTCTCATTACCCAAAGGACGCGACTTCCATGCCACAACCGCTTCGCCTTGGACTGCTGTTTGAATA
>JAGQPW010000004.1:0-3745 GCA_020426515.1 Planctomycetaceae bacterium
TCTGTTCAACCGGGCTGTAAGCTGTCGAAGCCGCATGATGCCCAAACGCCACACGAACTGTGACCGCCGCTTAATTCACAGCCGAACCCTTTTCTGTGAGAGAGGTTGCGACTGATGTTGTCGAATCGCAACATGTTTCTCAGACGCCACAGGTTTGATCGGAACCTGAATGCAGCGTGGCGGTTTCAACTGTCATCGCTCGCCATTCTGGTCTCTGTCCCCGGAAACTCTCGTCATGTCGACAATCCGAAGCGGCCTCTTGCTCACGGTCCTGATGGGAATGTGCTGGGGAACAATTGAGTCGGCAGACTGGCCTCGCTTTCGAGGGCCGAATGGGTCCGGTGTCACAGACGATTCTGCTCCCGTCTCATGGAGTGTGACCAGCAACCTGAAATGGAAACTTGAACTGCCGGGACGAGGCGTCTCCAGTCCAGTGGTCGTGGGAGACAAGGTCTTTGTCACCTGCTACTCCGGATACGGGATTCCCGGTCAGGAGGGAGATATTGCGAATCTGAAGCGTCACCTCGTGTGCGTGGAGAGAAGCAATGGAACCGTCCTCTGGACAGCCGCCGTTCCCGCAACACTGCCGGAAGATCCTTATACGCCACCCGGAGTTTCCGCGCATGGCTACGCCAGCCACACTCCGGTGTGCGATGGCAAGCGAGTGTTTGTGTTCTTTGGCAAGAGCGGTGTGCTCGCCTTCGACATGGAAGGCAAACAGCTGTGGCAGCATCTTGTCGGTCAGGAATCGGGACGTATGCGCTGGGGTTCGGCGGCCAGCCCGATTCTGTTTGGCGATTTCGTGATCGTGAATGCCTCGGATGAATCGGAAGCCCTGGTGGCACTCGATCAACAGACCGGCGAAGAGAAGTGGCGGGCCGAAGCGTCAGGCATGGCCAGTTCCTGGTCGACTCCGGTCCTTGTGCAACATGGGGACGCGACCGAACTGGTTCTCACGGTCCCCGGCGAAGTCTGGTCGTTCTTCCCGGAGACCGGCAAACTCAAGTGGTACGCTCCCGGCACCAACGATCAGACGATGAGTGCCAGTCCGGTTCCCGGCGCGGGTGTCGTCTATGCGATTGGCGGACGCGGCGGAAACTCCGTCGCCATTCGCACGGGAGGCAAAGGCGACGCTGCCGACCACCTCTTGTGGGAAGGAAGTGCCTCTGGCCGTTTCGCAACGCCGGCCCTCCATAAGGGCTACCTCTACACCAACAACGGCGCCATTGCCCTGTGCTACAACGCGGCGACGGGCGAGCGTGTGTACCAGGATCGATTGACCGGAGTCCGCTCAGCGGCCCCGACAGTCGCCGATGAAGACCCACGTCCGCGCGGTGGGCGCGGGTTTGGCGGCGGCGACTATGCATCTCCCATCATCGCCAACGGGAAGGTGTACATCACGCTGAAGTCAGGACTGGTTCACGTGCTCGAAGCCCAGCCGGAGTTCAAGGTGCTGGCCACCAATGACCTCACGGCCGACAGCAGCGGGTTTGATGGGACTCCGGCAGTCAGCAACGGACAACTGTTCCTGCGATCGCATGCTTTCCTGTACTGCCTGCAGGATGAGTAGTCCAGGTCTGCCTGATCAACGTCTTCAAGACATTCGCAGTCTCCTCAGCCTGAGCGCCGCGTGATAGAGTGAAGCGGTCATCTGCTTCGCGATGCCCGCTCTGCCGAATTGTGAGACATGTCATGAAGGCGATGTTGCTGGAGAAGACCGGCCCTATTGAACGGAACTCCGCTCCGCTGTCACTTGTCGAGTTGCCGATCCCTCAACACGGACCGAATGAACTGTTGATTCGGGTTCTGGCCTGTGGCGTGTGTCACACGGAGCTGGATGAAATCGAAGGCCGCACACCGCCTCCTCATCTGCCTGTAGTTCTCGGCCACGAAGTGGTCGGGCGTGTGGAGACGCTGGGAGCAGATGTCACCGGCTACGCCATTGGCGACCGCGTCGGTGTGGGCTGGATTCACTCTTCGTGCGGCGGTCCGCGGGAAAACGTCAGCCCCGAATTCCGGGCGACTGGACGCGATGCGAACGGAGGCTATGCCGAGTACATGACCGTCCCCGCCGGTTATGCCTATCCCATTCCGGACAGCTTCACCGATGTGGAAGCCGCCCCGCTGTTGTGTGCCGGCGCGATTGGATACCGGGCACTCAAACTCACCAGCCTGCAGGACGGGCAACCTCTGGGTCTGACCGGATTCGGAGGATCAGCGCACATTGTGATGCAGCAGGTCCAGCATCAATTTCCCCGGTCGGAAGTCTTCGTCTTCGCCCGCGATGCTCAAACCCGCGAGTTCGCCCTCAGCATGGGCGCTGTCTGGGCCGGGGACACCGCAGACCGCGCCCCGCGACCGCTGCAGGCCATCATCGATACAACACCCGCCTGGACACCAGTCGTCGAAGCGCTGGCCAACCTCGCCCCCGGCGGTCGGCTGGTGATCAATGCCATCCGCAAGGAAGACCACGACAAAGATGCACTACTGAGACTGTCGTATCACGATCACCTGTGGATGGAACGCGAAGTGAAGACCGTCGCCAACATCACCGCCAGCGATCTGCGCGAGTTTCTTCCGCTGGCCGCCCAAATCCCCGTTCGCCCTACCGTCACTGCCTATCCGCTGAAAGCCGCCAACCAGGCATTGCTCGAACTGAAGTTCGAAACCGTGCGCGGTGCCAAGGTTCTCGTGATGGACGGACCGTCTGACTGATCGCGTACGCGTGACGCTACTGCACCGATTCGCTAGCCTGTCCCCAACAGATGTACGAATCTTGATCGATGCTCACTGGGGCTCGATTTCTCTGGAGATACAAAATGCGAATGGTGTTCTGTCTGTCGGTGTGTCTGGCAATCTGCTCGCAAGGCTGGGCCGAAGATGAGGCGGGTTTCAAGCCCATCTTCGATGGCAAGTCGCTCAATGGCTGGAAGCCTTGGAAAGGGGACGAAAAGTTCTGGCGAGTGGAGAACGGCTCCATCGTAGGCGAGTCGACCGACGCCAATCCCTGCACACACAATTCGTTTCTCCTCTGGGATCAGGGGACCGTTGACGACTTCGAACTCCGGTTGCAGTTTCGCATTTCCGGTTCGGACAAAGCCAACAGCGGCATTCAGTTCCGCGGTGTGCAGCGTGACGACGGACACGTGATCGGCTATCAGGCGGACATCGACCGCGCCGGTCAGTGGATGGGCTGCCTGTATGATGAAGCACAACGAGGCGTGCTCGCCACGCGCGGCCAGAAGGTCACCGTGCTGCCTGAAGGACAGGAACGCAAGATCGAACAGGTTGGCGATGCGGCTGAGTTGCTCAAGGCGGTGAACATCGACGACTGGAATGAGTACTCCATTAAGGCGCAGGGGCATGTCATCACGCTGAGCCTCAATGGCAAGCAGACCATCCAGATCATCGACGAAGACCCGGCCGGCCTGGACCTCTCCGGACTGCTCGCCCTGCAACTGCACTCCGGTCCTCCGATGAAGATCGAGTGGAAGAACATTCGGCTGAAGCGGTTTCCGCTGACCGAAGGACGCAAGAAAATTGTGTTCGTCGCCGGTTCTCCCAGCCATGGTTACTTCTCTCACGAACACAATGCCGGCTGCCTGCTGCTGGCCGACAAGTTGAACACGGCGGCAAAGAACGACGGTCTGCCAGTCATCGCCGCCGTGTACACGAACGGGTGGCCGAAAGATCCTACGGCGATGGACAACGCCGATTGCGTGGTCTCGTACTGCGATGGGGGTGG
>JAGQPW010000004.1:3843-6298 GCA_020426515.1 Planctomycetaceae bacterium
TATACACGAACGGGTGGCCGAAAGATCCTACGGCGATGGACAACGCCGATTGCGTGGTCTCGTACTGCGATGGGGGTGGTCGACACTATCTGAACGATCGTCTCGCCGACTTTGATCGTCTCGCCCAGCAGGGCGTGGGACTCGTCTGTATTCACTATGCCGTCGAAACCACCGCCGGTGAATGCGGTGATCACTTCCTGAAATGGATGGGCGGCTTCTTCGAGCCTCACTGGTCGGTGAACCCGCACTGGACAGGAGTGTTCGACAACCTGCCGAAGCATCCGGTCACTCGCGGTGTCGGGAAAATTGAGGTTAATGACGAGTGGTACTACCACATGCGATTCGTCCCTGAAATGAAGGGCGTCACCCCCATTCTCTCCGCTCTGCCTCCTCGTGAAACACTCAATCGTGGCGATGGTCCGCACAGCGGCAACCCGGAAGTGAGAGCCGCCGTACTGGAGCGCAAGGAGCCACAGCACGTCGCCTGGGCGTATGAACGTCCTGATGGCAAAGGTCGCGGATTCGGCTTTACCGGGGGACACTTCCACAAGAACTGGGCCGACGACAATTTCCGCAAACTGGTTCTGAACGCCATCGTCTGGGCGGCGCAGGCGGAAGTCCCTGACGGCGGAGTTGCCTCGGCCACACCCACACAGGAAGAACTGGAAGCGAATCAGGACGAGCCCAAACCGGGCGCAGCAAAGGCAGCTCCCCCCAAAAAAGACGCTCCCAGACTGGGCAACGATAATGCAAAGCCAGCCGTATCGTCGAAAGTGGTTGATGCCAGCACGCCGGGACACGCGGTAGCGATTGAAGCCAACATCGCCGGTGCCGAAAGCCTGTGGCTGGTCGTGACCGATGGGGGGAACGGATTCTCCTGCGACTGGGCTGACTGGGCCGAACCTCGTCTGATCAATGGAGACCAGCAACAGAAGTTGACCGACCTCACCTGGAAGGCGGCGTCGTCACAGCATGGAAGCGTCCACAAGAACAAGAACTGCGAAGGCCGACCGCTCCGAATTGCAGGGCAAGATGTCGCCTATGGATTCGGCACGCATGCCAACTCGGTGATCGAATTTGAACTCCCCAAAGGACACAAGTTCACTCAATTCAAGGCGCGCGGTGGACTGGACAACGGAGGGACCGATCAGGGGGCCTGCGGAGCCAGCAGTTCGGTGCAGTTCCACGTCTTCACGCAACGACCGGCGGCAGCATTTCTCGCCGCAAACAACAGCGGCGGCGGCAGTATTGATCCGGCGAATCACGAAGCGTTGCATGCCGTGGAACAACTTGATGTGCATCCTGATCTCACAGCCACGGTGTTCGCCTCGGAACCGATGATGACGAACCCGGCATCAATCGATGTCGATCATCTCGGTCGCGTGTGGGTTTCCGAAGCCATCAACTACCGGGCCTTCCGTAACAAAGATGTCATCGGGGATCGCGACGAAGGAGACCGAATCCTCGTACTGGAAGACACCAACGGCGACGCCCTCGCCGACAAGTCGACCACCTTCTACCAAGGACACGATGTCGATTCCGCACACGGCCTGATGGTGCTGCCGACCGCTGATGGAAAAGGACTGCGACTCCTGGTCTCGGCGCTGGATTCCATCTTCTTTCTGATTGATGAAGACGGTGACCTGAAAGCTGACAAGAAGGAAGTTCTGTTCACGGGAATCGAAGGAGCCCAGCACGACCACGGGATTCACGCCGTTCATTTCGGTCCCGATGGAAAACTGTACTTCAACTTCGGCAACGCCGGTCGTCGCATAAAGGACAAGGATGGCAAGACCATCGTCGATAAGATGGGCAACGAGGTCCACGACCACCGCAAGCCCTACCAGGAAGGCATGGTCTTCCGCTGCAACATGGATGGCAGCGAATTTGAAACCTTGGGCTGGAACTTCCGCAATAACTGGGAAGCGTGCGTCGACAGCTTCGGCACGATCTGGCAGTCAGACAACGACGACGACGGCAACCGTGGCGTCCGCATCAACTACGTCATGGAATACGGCAATTACGGCTACAAGGACGAACTGACCGGAGCCGGCTGGAAAGATCCTCGAACCAACATGGAAACCGAGATTCCACTGCGGCACTGGCACCTGAACGATCCGGGCGTGGTGCCCAATCTCCTGCAGACTGGAGCCGGAGCCCCCACCGGGATCTGTTCGTATGAAGGTGACCTGTTGCCAATGTTCAAAGGGGCAATCCTCCACACAGATGCTGGCACCAATGTTTGCCGGGCATACGTCACCAAGCCGGACGGAGCGGGTTACTCGGCTGAGATCGTCAACATCCTGGACGGTGCCCGCAACAAGTGGTTCCGTCCCAGCGATGTCTGCGTCGCTCCGGACGGTTCGCTGATGGTTGCAGACTGGTACGATCCGGGCGTTGGTGGCCACCGTATGCAGGACGCTGCTCACGGTCGTGTCTTTCGCGTCGCTCCTAA